>JAIVJE010000179.1:1542-5028 GCA_020200195.1 Acidobacteriota bacterium
CGGCAAATGGATTGTGGTGCGGGGCAATGCAGACGGGACGCCAGGCCTGTTCAAGGTCCCGGTCGACGGTGGTCAGCCGATCCGCCTGACGACCGGTGCCGCCCTCAATCCGGTGTGGTCGCCCGACGGAGGGCTCATCGCGTATGCGGGGCCCAACGTGTCCGCGTTCGCCCCACTGCTCGCGATTCGACCCGACGGCACCCCGGTTCGACTGCCCGCCATCCAGCTTCGGCGAGACGGCGAGCGCGTTCGCTTTGCGCCCGACGGCAACGCGCTGGTTTACATGCAGGGCGAGCTGCGGGCCCAGAACTTCTGGCGTCTCGACCTGGCCACGATGCGCACCACTCAGCTCACGGACTTCAAGCAACGCGACACGATGCGTACTTTCGACGTGACGCCGGACGGGAAGCGCATCATCTTCGATCGTCTGCGTGACAACTCGGACGTGGTGCTGATCGATCGAAAGAAACCGTAGTGTCCTGACGCCAGTGTGCGTTGACATGACAAGCGGCCGTGCTGACCTCCGGACGACATGATGGCGGCGTGACGGCAGGTGCGAGGTCAAATGCTCGGTCAACCGGATACTTGAGAAGGATCCGGAGTCCGAGCTTTTCGTCCTGCAGCATGTGCCCTCGGCGGAAGTGGCCACTTAGGTTAAGCGATGTCCGGCGTCGGGTTGTGAGACGTCAGTGGTGGGTTCAGTCTTCGCAGCCTGATAGCGAACGCTCGTGTGCAGTTCGGGTGCCGGGTGGGCGCGAAGCTCCAGGCCGAAATCCTGTGCCGCTCCAACGACGCTCGTAAGCGACGGCAGCTCACCCAACGCGTCGCCGAGGTCACCCCGCTGACGTCAAGCGCTTTGCACGACGATCGATCGGGGGAATCCCCCGCCGGTGGTGACGGGAGGAACTCATGAGGCGCATTCGACTGTTCGGGAGAGCGATCGCGGTCACTATCGTCATCAGCGGCCCTTCACCGCGAAGGCGTAGAGCTGATCGCGGGTACCGACGTCACGAACGGCAAGGGGCACATCATCGGGTTCAGTCTCCATGACGAGCTATCGCTCCTGGTTCGCGCGGGGCTGTCGCCGACGGAAGCGATTGAAGCCGCCACTCGCAAGCCTTCGCGGCTGTTTGGGTTCAGCGATCTCGGTACGATCGAAGGCTGGCATGCACGCGAATCTCGTGCTGCTCGATGCAAACCCGCTCGCGGACATTGAGAACACGAGACGTACAGCTGCGGTCATGCTGGAGGTCGGCTGTTCGATCGCGATGCGCTGCAACGCATGCTGACGGAGATCGAACAGGAAGCAGCCCGCTGGTCGGGCACGGCCACTCCTCGTGTAGACAGCTGCGCACACGGCCCGGTGAGCGCGTTCACCGCGTCTGAGCGCAGTGCACGTTTCTGCTCTGGGAGGCCGGCGGCATGACGTCACGAAACGGGTACGCCTTCACGAAGTTCAAGCTACTCCTTGAGGAGATCGCGCACAGCGTCCCGCCCACGATGCGGTATTCGACAGCGAAGTTGTGTGCCTCGACGCGGATGGTCGGCCCAATTTCCACAAGCTGTCATTCCGCCGCGACTGGCGTACTTCTACGCATTCGATTTGCTGTCGGTGGATGGTGAGGACTTGCGACACCGGCCGCTGGTAGAGCGCAAACGATTACTGCGAGCGGTCATGCCGAAGATGGAATCGCGCCTTCTGTATGGACCAGCCGCAATCGCCATTCGCTGCCGCAGCGATCCCTCTCGGCGTCCCGCCGGTGGACGCAGCCTCGGCGCCGGCACAGCCGAGGATTCCTGTCCTCAGTGTGCCGCCGTCCCGATCCGGAGGAATTAGGTCCGCCGCAGCAGACTCCGGAGCGTTCCTCGGAACGGCGTGGGTCCCACCAACGCGCACGTGAGCATGATGAAGAAACAAGTCTGCGCGACGCGTACGTCCGATCGAGATGGTGCAACGCGGGATTGTTATCGGCCAGCCCTGCGAACACCAGCGCGAAAGCGCACGGCAGCACATGACGAGTGTGCCCGATCTGCTCGAGCGTGGCAATGATCTGCCGTGCGTCATCGGTACGGCCCGCCGCCCGAGAACCGAGCCCTGAAACCCGAGTTGGCCCCACGTTGCCTCCCGAGAGCCGGTGAACCCTGCGATACGACTCGAGTGCCGCAACGGCAGCACGGTGCGTGGTGGAAAGCGGTCGGAATCGAGCGTGGGCGCGTGGCGCACGGCTGCGAATCCGGTGTCGTGCCGCTGGCAAACGCGTAGATCATCGCCGCAAAGGTGTGCATGATCGGCGCGAGCGGGTCGATCCCGCGCGCCCGCCCTCGATCTCCGCAATCGCCTCGTCGTGCCGCAGCGAATTCGACAGCAGCTGCGCGTAGAACTGGTCACGATCGCGTGGTTCGAATTCAGATCGATCGCGCGCCGGAACGAGCGCTCGGCGGCCGCCCAGTCCCAGCCCACGTAGAAATCCGTAATGGTGGCCGCCGCATGAGCGTCCCCGAGGTTCGGGTCCAGTTGAGTGTTCCGCGGGCACTGCCACCCAGCCTGTCAGCCACAAGTCCGGGATCTCAACATGTGATCCGGGTGCAGGTGCCGGCATCGATATGACCGGCAGCAACACCAGCCTCTGCCAGGCGTTAGTTCGCGCCGCGTCCGACGTCGAACACCAGCGTCTGGCTGCCTGCCTGAACCATGATGCTGAGACCGAATCGATCAACTTCAGGAATCGGTGATCCGGTGCCAAGAAGTGTGACCACGATCTCTTGTCCACGAACGTCCGGCGCTAGCAGACAACGAGCAGCGCAACGGCTGCGATGAGCGAGCTCTTCACATGGGACCGTCGCTCGCTCTGACTTAATCGAGCAACGAGGCGTGACGAAGTTCACCGTGGGCACACCGGCATTCACCAAAGATGAAGAAGCCGCGAGGAAATCGAGCGTTCACGACCCTCGATCCTATTCACCCATCGGGTTGGACACCCGAGCATCGATCCTCGCCGTGGGCCCGAGGACCGAGCGACGGCGCCACCGCGTTGTGATGTGGGCGGAACTCAGCGACTGCTTCGTCCGAAGTGACCAAATACAGATGGTTGCGCGGTACGAAGACCAGGAACCAGCAATCGGCCCGTAAGCGATTGAAGTGCCAAAGGTTCGGAGGGAACGGCTGTGGTTGCGGGGGCGGGATTTGAACCCGCGACCTTTGGGTTATGAGCCCGCTCCAGCCAAACGACCCGGGACAGCACGAGGCAATCAGGCCCATTTTCATTGGGTAAATGGTGGTCGGGGGGCAACCCCCGACGACTGGAAGATCAGCACGCTCGGCTGGATGTACACGCTCTTCTTCGTCATGCTCGGCTCCTCCGCCGCTCTCTTCGGCGCCTGGGTCGAGCGCGAAGGCCCACGCAAAGCCGGCGTCGTCGCCGCACTCTGCTGGGGCGGCGGGTTCTTCATCTCCGCACTCGGCATTCACCTGCACCAGGTGTGGCT
>JAIVJE010000180.1 GCA_020200195.1 Acidobacteriota bacterium
GGCCTCCGTAGCGATTGTCTTCTCGGATGGGATGCACTTCCAGGGTACCCACATCGAAGACAAGGCCATCGTCATCAACCTTCGTCGCTGCAATCTCACGAACGGCGGTGTCGATGGCCGCTTCCGTGGCCTCTCCCATACCGAGAAGATCGAGGTCCCTGGTGGGCCGGTATTGTTCCCCGATCCGGACCGCGAACAGCATTGCGCCCTTCAGGACGAACAGCTCTCGGTACGTTGATCGAGATAGGCGATACAGGAACCGCTCAGCGGCGTAGTTCATGAGCGTCAGCGTGAAGTCCTCGCGACGCTCCTTGGACACCTTCAACAGGCGTGCTCGCACCGAGGCCGAAACGTTGACCGGAGTCTTCCGGTTCATGACGCCATCCCGTCCCAGTACGGGCGGATCACCTTGGCCATTCGCAGCCGGTCAGCTTGGCGCCACAGCTCGTCGGCAGTGCCTTTCCGGAGGCGCCGGTAGTCCCGGAGGGCCTCGACCGCCACATCGATGCCGATCTTGTTGCGGAACTTAAAACAGTCCACCACTGTCCTAGCGGGGCTCGTGACGCGGACGCGCACGCCTTCGACTTCGTGTTCGTCAATACCCGTCGAGAGCGCAGCGCCGGAGATCCGCACGACTCGAACTGGTGTGAAGTCGATACGCGGGATGCCGGCCCGACGATCGACGGCCAGCCACACCTCACGCGGGTTCTGGGTACCAAGGCCGTGGAACCGGAGAGCGGTGAGCAAACAGAACACGGCCTTGGGGACGCGCTTGGCGATCTCAGCAAGAGAGTGGTGTTCGCTCGGTTCCAGTGAAGGGAGGGCATATAGACCGCGCCCTAGCCGTTGCAGTTGCCCTGTGCGTGTCAGCCGGCGAATATGTTCGGGATGAACCCCTGCCGCGGTGGCTTCGGACAGCCGGAACATCCCCTTTCTTCGAGCAATCTGGAGAACGCGAGTCCGGGGCTTCATCACTGTGTGTTATGTTACTACCAGATATACGCAAATGGTAGTAGTATCACACGCGAACGTGACCGCGTGGCTTTGCGAAACCTCAGCTATAGTCGCCCGAACGGAAAAGAGGTTGCCTTGGTGGATCCCGACAGCCAAGCTCGCATGCGGGCTGAGATCGCAGACCGGATGCTCGCCGACCGATCATTGCTCGACGCGCTTAGGGCGGAGATCCGGCCTCTCCGGGATTCCGTCAGGAGAATTCAATCCCGCTCGACAACCGCCATCTCGCTTGTCGGAACGGACGGCGGCAACAATCGACTCGAGTTTGATCCCTTCCTCGTTCAGCTCGTCCGAGTCGTCGACTCCAGCAACAACGAGTATTGCCTTGAAGCCATCACACCGACGACAAGCGTGACGGTACTCTCCAAGCGGCAATTCGATGCCGCGGGGACACCGGTGACCGCCCTTGGGGAAATGATGGCTTTCCTGGGTCTGACGGACTTGACGAAACTGAGCCACATGATCAGGAGGAACGATACCGACGACCGACCGACGAGCCCGAGTTGGGTGCAGGTGTACCGGGAACTCGTAGAATGGGCGATCCTCTTCTCACTCGTCAGGACGCACACCTTCGGCAGTGACACGCTGATCGTTTGCGACGGCCTTCTACGCAGCAAGGTCTTCGCCGGCGAACACTTTCGCACGCTACTGGCAGGCTTTGATGCGGCGATCAAGGACCAGTACGCAAAGCGCCGCAGGCGCATTTATCTGGTCGGCGTGGCAAAGCATAACAGCGCCCTCGCTCGTTATCGCCTTGCGATGGCTCTCGAGCATATCTTGACCACACCCTATGCCGCATACGTCGAGATTCCGCGCGACATCGAGAACAAGGCCTACGTGTGGGGAGAATACGCGCGGGGCTCTGCAGACGAATTGAATGAAGGCGAGGTCAACAAGTTCGTCGGCGGAAAGATGTTCTTTGTCAAGTTCGGCAATCATCCGAGAGACCCGATCTGGCCGGTAGACGTGTTCGAGCCTCAGGTGGCCGATGCGCAGATGATCCTTGGATTCATGTTGGCAGACGCGATCAACGGGTTTCCGGTTCCGTGCTATCCGCAGTGCCTGCAACGGGCACACGAGAACGCGGCACTTGTTGATTTCGACTTCACCGTCTTTCAGGACTACATCTTCGACGGCATTCGGGAAGCGCTCGGCACCGAGTCTGCGGCGCTCGACGTGTTCCGTCTGCAGGACGCAGATCCCGCCCAGCGTCGATACTCATGATCAACTCAGCGATCGAGCTCTTCGCGCGCGACAACATCGTGGGCGTGTTCCGCGGATTCCGCGAGGGCGGCCTGGAGTTTCAGGCGGATCTTGTTCTTCCGTACCGCAACGAATTTCAAAGCATTCCCATGCACGGCCAGTTTCTGCTCGTGCAGCTCGAAACGCCAACAGAGGCCGTGCTGGGACGTATTGCATCGTTCTCATCAGAGGGGAAACTGTCTTTTGGGTCAGGCGAGGAGTTCAACATCCGGGCATTGCGCGATAATCGCGAGGTCCCCGAAGACCTGAGGGAACAGTATCTCAAGTACAGGGTTACGATTCGCGTCCTCGGCGTACTGCGACAAAATGGGGTGTCGCGTTTGACGTTCGTCGCGTCCCATCGCCGGCTGCCGCACGTTGGTAGTCCGGTCGCGTTCCCTCCGCCTGCGCTCCTGCAGGAGATCGCTGGACACAACATCGACGGCGCAGCGCTCGGCCACTTCGCCCTCGGCGAGTACATCTATGCGGACGGTTCTGACCAGCTGCGATCTGAGGACTGGATGCAGATCAAGTCCCCCGAGGTGCTCGTCAAGTTTCCGATCAGTAGCTTGGTGTCACGTCGGTCGTTCGTGTTTGCTCGAGCGGGCTTCGGCAAGTCGAACCTCAACAAACTGCTGTTTAGCACGCTCTACAAAACGACACCAACAGTACGCAAGCGCGGGGACCGCGATGTTCCTGTAGGAACTGTCATCTTCGATCCCGACGGTGAATATTTCTGGCCAGACGACAAGGGACGCCCGGGTCTTTGCGACGTGCCGTGGCTCGTCGACAAGCTCGTCGTCTTTACGTCACGAAAAAGCCAGAGCGCCTTCTACCAGTCGTTTGTCGCGGGCGGAATCAGATTGGACGTTCGCCGGTTGAAGCCATCGGACGTCATCGCGATTGCCCTTGGGCCGGAGCGGCAAGAACAACAGAACGTCCGCAAGCTTCGCGGTCTAGACGCCTCGCGGTGGGAGCGTCTGGTGAACTTGATCGACCAGCACGGGAACCAGGCTGACCTCGAAAGCGTTTCCGAATTGCTCGACTTGGACGCGTCCAAACAGGAAGCCGAAGCGGTAGCCGCTCGATCGAACATGACGGCGATCGTAAGGATGCTGCATGACAAGAGCAGCCAACTAATGGACCTCCTGCTTGACGCGCTCTCCCAAGGGAAGCTCTGTGTGATTGACGTATCGCAGATGCGGGGCGCTCAGGCGCTAGTACTGTC
>JAIVJE010000181.1 GCA_020200195.1 Acidobacteriota bacterium
GTCCGAGCGCCATATGTCGGCGTGGCAGTGGCTGCAGGCAGGCGATCTCCGCGCCGCAGAGCGGAATTTCGTGTCGGCGATCAAGCTGTCACCCGATTTTTATCCGGCCGAGGCGGGCCTTGGCTACGTCGCGCTCGCCCGGAAGGACGAGAAGGCGGCCGTCGGGCACTTCGATCGCGCCGTGGTCGCGAATCCGCGCTACGCCCCGGCACTTGTGGGACGGGGTGAGGCGCTGCTCGCGCTCGGCGAGCGGGAGATGGCGCTCAAGAGTCTCGAAGCCGCCGTGTCCGCCGATCCGGCGTTGTCCGCGCTGCGAAGCCGAATCGAGGTCCTCCGCTTTCGCGGAGTTCAGGACGATGTGGCAGACGCCCGGAAGGCGGCGGAAGCCGGGCAGCTCGCGGCGGCTCGCACGCGCTACGAGCGCGCCATTGCGGCGTCGCCCCAGAGTCCGTTCCTGTATCGCGAGCTCGCGGCGGTCGAGCGGCGCGAAGGCAATCTCACGTCCGCGCTCGAGCACGCGCTGAAGGCCTCCGAGCTGGATCCCACCGAACCGCGCGGTCATGTGCTGCTCGGAGAAATCTTCGAAGCGCAGGCGGACTTCGAAAAGGCAGCCGAATCGTACAAGGCGGCGCTGGCACTCGAGCCGAACGCCCCGCTGGAAGCCAAGCTCGAGGAGCTGCGTGAGACGGCGGCGTTCGCGGCGTTGCCGGAAGAGTACCGGTCGATCGAGACCGCACCCACGGTGACGCGCGCGCAACTCGCGGCGCTGCTTGGCGTCCGGCTCGATCACCTGGTCAAGCGCACCCGTGCGCGAGATGCCGTTGTGGTCACGGACACGCGGGGCAGCTGGGCCGCTCCGTGGATCATGGCCGTCGCCCGCGCCGGGCTCATGGAGCCGTACCCGAATCACACGTTCCAGCCGGCGGCGGTCGTCCGTCGCGCGGACCTGGCGCAGGCCGCCAGTCGTGCGCTGGCGCTGATCGCCGCCGAGAATCCGAAGTCCGCGGCCGAGTGGCGCAACGCCAGGCGGAGATTCCCTGACGTGTCCGCCGGCCATCTGAGCTACTCTTCGGTATCGCTGGCGGTTGAAGCGGGCGTGATGTCGACGCTCGAGGACGGCAGTTTCGAGTTGACGCGTCCCGTCACCGGGGCGGAGGCCGTCCGCGCGGTGAAGAAACTCGAGGAGCTCTCCGAGAGCGGACGGCGATGAACCTGACCGCGGCGAACCAGCTGACCATCCTCCGGATGCTGCTGATTCCCGCGTTCGTCATTCTGCTGCTCTACGAATACCGCGGATGGGCGCTGCTGGTGTTTCTCGTCGCGGGGCTCACCGATCTGCTCGATGGCCTGATTGCCAGGGCGACAGGACAGAAAACGACGCTGGGCGCCTGGCTCGATCCGATGGCGGACAAGCTCCTGCTCGTGACGATGTTCGTGATGCTGACGCTGCCGGCCATCGGATCCGCCAACCGGCTGCCGCTATGGTTCACCGTGCTCGTCATCAGCCGCGACATCGCGATAGTGCTGACCGTCGCAGTCGTCAATCTCGCCGTCGGCCCGCGCACGTTCAGGCCGTCGATTTTTGGCAAAATCGCGACCGCCACGTACATCCTGACCGGCGTCGCGACGCTCTATTTCAATTATCTCGGGCAGACCTCCGCCGTGGTCACGGCGTTCGTGTACGCGTCGCTCGCGATAACGTTTGTCTCGGCTTTCGACTACCTCGTGCAGGTGGTGAAGATTCCACACTGATCGGCCGATATTTGCCATAGCCGCCAGCCGGTCCTATCGTAACGAACCGTCGCGTTCTGAGAGGTTTCCATGCTCGACGCATTCAAAAAAGGGTCCGCCAAACCGATCCGGCAGCAAGCCGACGAACTGGAAGCCTTGATCGCCACCTCACGCGAAGAGCGGGCGGCGCTCAGCACCATGCTCACCCAGGTCCAGGTCCACAGCGCCAAGCTGGCAACGGCTGGGAAATCGCTGCAGGAGGTGGACGAGAAAGCCGGCAAGGCTGCCGCGCGCCTGGAGGATGTCAGCGGACGCGTGGCCGGGGTTGCCGGCCGGGTCAAGGAACTTGAAGCGATCGACGCGCGCGTCCGCGCGCTGGCGGACGCCGTGGCCCGGGCCGAACAGGAGGCGCAGAAGCTGACCGCGCCGGACAGCGATTTTCAAAAACACCGGCAGGCGGTCCACCAGCTGTCCTCGCAGGTGCTCCAAACGCGAGACAGCCTCGACGCGCTGAAGCAGGAACAGGCGGTGCTGGACGAGCTGCGCGAAACCCTCCGTCACACCCAGACCGACGTCAAGGACTCCGCGGACCGCACCGGTGCGCTGAAGAGCGAATTCGAACAGCTCCGATCGCTCGGCACCCACCTGACCCAGGAGATCGGGCGCGTCAAGGACGTCTCGCGCGAAATGCACGATGAAGCGGGTTCGACGCTGACGATTGTCAAGGAAGTCGAGAAGAAGCTGGGACCCGTCGCACAACTCCAGGAGATGAGCAAGACGACCGAGGAGCGCATGGCGACGCTGAATGCGCTCGCCGAACACGTCGGCCAGAAGATCAAGTCCCTGGAAAACCAGAAGCACGTCGTCGAGCGCGCGGTCATCGAGTCAAACCGGCTGAGCGAAATGATCTGGAACATGGACGTCCAGATTACGAAGCTGAACGAAGCGTCGCGGGAGACGACCCGCACCGAGGAACTGATCGAGCGTGTCGAGAAGATGTCGCGCGAGGTCGCTGAGCAGCTCGACGCCGGCGCCAAGGCGAGGGACGCCTTCGCCCTCGACCTCGTGAAGCTCGAGAAGGACCGCACCTCGCTCACCGACTTCGTGCGGACGCACAGCGACAGGATTGCCGTCGAACGCAAGCAGTTCGAGGTGTTCGAGCAGCGCATGAGGGCGCTGCAGGCGACGGTCGCCGAGGCGGAGAAGGGAATCCAATCGCTTGCGGCGCGGGAGCAGTTGACGGCGACGGTCAGCCAGCGTGTCGACCAGATTGCCTCTCAGCTCGCAGCGTTGAGCACTCAAGCGGAGGACCTGCAGCGCAAGCACGTGGCGCTGGAATCCCTGCAGGAGGCGCTCGGCCAGGTCGACGCGCTCGGAAAGAAGACTGCGCGGCAGTACGAGACGTTGACGCGGAGCCGCGAGCATCTCGAGACGCTTCGCAAGGACATCGACGCGTTCTACACCTCCCACGCGGCGGCCGTCGAGCTTCGCGACGGATTCGCCGCCGATCGCGCCGCACAGGATGCGTTCCTGGAGCGCAGGAGTTCGTCGAGCGTGTCGAGAGCCGCGTGAACGCGCTCAGCTCGTTGTCGTCTGACGTGGACCGCAAGCTCCAGGAGCAGATCGGCAGGCACGCGGCCGTCGAATCGCTTCGGAGCCAGATCGAGGGCGTGGCGCTCCAGGTAGTCGACGCGCAGACGAAGGTCGAGCAGCTCGGTGTCGCGCAAAACAGGCTGGCGCCGCTCGGTGCCGACGTTTCGACGCTCGAGACGCAGATCGGGAAGGCACAGGCCCGCTTCGCCGAGGCGCAGCAGGAAGAAAGCGTTCTGGCGGAACAGGAAAGCCGGCTCGCGGACATGCTGGCACGGTCGCGCGCGACCGCCGTCGAGGCCGACGAGCGCCTGAAGCATGTGCAGGGGCTGGCGCAGGAGTTGGGGCGCTCCACCGCGATCAAGGATCAATTGCTGGAGGAGCTCGCACGCATCTCGGCGCGGCAGGGGGATGTTGCGGCGCAGCTGGAAGCGGCGGACGAGCAGCTGCAGCGTCTCGAGTCCACCTCACAGCAGCTCGAGAAACGACGCAGTCAGCTCGCCTTCGTCGAAAAGCGCATCGGTGCGTTCGAGGTGCGGCTCGGCGAGCTCCGCCAGCTGACAGAAAACGTCGATCAGAAGATCCAGACGATCGCGCAGCGCGAGGCGGTCGTCGAGGCCGTGCGCAAGGAAATGGAGAGCGTTCACGAGATCAGTGCCCGGAGCAAGGCAGATCTCGAGTTCGTAGAGGCGCACCGGAACCAGGTCGCGACCCTGCGCCAGCAGGTAGATGACGTGCTGGCCAGCGTCGGGGAAACGGAGGCCCGTCTCTCGGATATCAATACCCGCAAGCGACTGGTCGACGAAGTGCAGGTCAAGACCAACGTCATCGTCCATATGCTCGAAGACGTCCGGCTCAACATGGAGTCGGTCGGCGAGCACAAGGCCGTCATGGATCACGTGATGGACAGCGTCGGCAAACTGGGCGGGATGCTGCAGGAAGCACAGTCCACGCTCCAGGCGCTCCAGGCCGAGCGCGAGCGGGCCGAGCGCATCGAGCGCGGAATCCGGCAGCTACGTGCAAAGACCGGCACCGGTCAGAACAAGAAGCTCGCGTAGCGGGGCCTCAGCCCTTCACTTTGGTCCGGAAGTACGCGAGGGTTTTGGTCAGGCCTTCCTCCAGCGGCACCTTCGGCTCCCACCCGAGCAGCGTTCGCGCGCGCGTGATGTCGGGCTGACGGACCTTCGGATCGTCTTCGGGGAGCGGCCGGTACACGATCTTACTGCTCGACCCCGTCATCTTCACGATGGTGCGCGCGATCTCTTCGATCGTCATCTCGTGCGGATTGCCGATGTTCACCGGCTCGTGGACGTCGGACTCCATCAGCCTGATGATGCCGTCCACCAGGTCACTGACGTAGCAGAAGCTGCGCGTCTGCTGGCCGTTGCCGAATATGGTGACGTCCTCGCCGTTGAGCGCCTGGCTCATGAAGGCTGGCACCGCGCGACCGTCCCGGAGCCTCATGCGCGGCCCGTAGGTGTTGAAGATACGGACGATCTTCGTGTCGAGTCCGTGGTACCGGTGATACGCGGTCGTCATCGCCTCGGCGAATCGCTTGGCTTCGTCGTACACACCACGCGGCCCAATCGGGTTGACGTTTCCCCAGTACGTTTCCTTCTGCGGATGTTCCAGCGGATCCCCATACACTTCGGACGTCGACGCCAGCACGAACCGCGCACCCTTCGCCTTCGCCAGGCCCAGCGCCTTGTGGGTGCCCAGGGCGCCCACTTTCAGGGTCGGGATCGGCAGTTCCAGGTAATCAATGGGACTGGCGGGGCTCGCCCAGTGCAAGACCGCGTCGACGGGGCCCTCGACGATGATGTAGTTAGTCACGTCGTGCTTGATCAGCATGAAGTCGCGATTCGCGAGATGGGCAACGTTAGCCGTATCGCCCGTCAGCAGGTTGTCGATGCCGACGACGGAGCACCCGCGATCGAGGAGCGTTTCGGACAGGTGGGACCCGATGAAGCCCGCGGCTCCGGTAACGACGATTCTAGGCATGGGAATGGGCCGGCAATTCAGAGTGGGGCACGTCAGTAGGCGTGCTTCTGGAGGCCTCGGAGCACCGTCAGCCACATGATTTTGATGTCAAGCCCGACCGACCAGTTCTCGATGTAATACAGATCGTATTCGATGCGTTTTTCAAGGGACGTGTTGCCGCGCCAGCCGTTGACCTGCGCCCACCCGGTGATGCCGGACTTCACTTTGTGGCGGAGCATGTACTGCGGGATGCGGTGCTTGAACTGCTCGACGAAGTACGGCCGTTCCGGTCGCGGGCCGACGATCGACATGTCGCCGCGCAGGACGTTCCACAGTTGCGGCAGCTCGTCGAGGTCGAACCGGCGCAGCCACCGGCCCAAGGGCGTGCAGCGCGGGTCGTTGTCGCGCGCCCATACCGGACCGGTTCCATCCTCGGCGCCCTGATACATCGACCGGAACTTGTAGACCTGGAACGCCTTGCCGTCGAGGCCCATGCGCTCCTGCGTGTAGAACACGGGGCCCTTCGAGCTGCGGCGGATCAGCAACGCGATGATCAGGAACGGTGCCGCCATGCCGAGCAGTGCGAGGCCCGACAGAGCGGCGTCGATGCTGCGTTTCAACAGGCTGTTGAACCCGCGCAGCGGCACGTCGTTGAGGCTGATGATCGGGACGCCGTCGAGGTTCTCGAGCCGCGCACGAAGCGCGATGAACTGCAGGAGGTCGGGCACCACGTGGATGCCCACCCCTTCGCGGCTCGTGGCCTCGACCAGGCCGGGCATTTTCACGTGCTCTTCGAGCGGCAACGCGACGTACAGGTGGTCGATCTTCTCGCGCCGGATGATCTCGTCGGCGTCCGTCAGCGTTCCAAGCAGCGGCAGCCCGCGGTAACCGATGTGATCGCCGGTCGCACCACGGTCGTCGAGGAAGCCGAGCACCTTGAAGCCCAGCTCGCGATGTTCGAGCACCTTGTCGGCGACCAGGCGTCCCAGATCGCCGGCGCCCGCGATCAGCACCCGCTTCAGTCCGATACCCGCGCGCCAGCGACGCTCCAGTGCTTCTCGAATCAGTTCTCGCGACGCGTACGCAAAGACGATGTTGGTTCCCAGGAACAAGGCCCAGGCGAGCTGCGATACCTCGTAGACGCCGGAGGCTTTCAGGGCATCCGCGAGATAGTAGGTGCGGTAGTACAACGTGCCGACAATACCCAGTAC
>JAIVJE010000477.1 GCA_020200195.1 Acidobacteriota bacterium
GAGCCATTATACCCTGAGCCTCAGCTCCTGAAGCTGGCGGGGGTCGACCGGCGATGGCGCGCCCGCCATGAGGTCCACTGCCTGCGCCGTCTTCGGAAACGCGATGACGTCTCGAATCGACGGCTCGCCGCAGAGAATGGCGACGGTGCGATCGAGGCCGAGCGCGATACCGCCGTGTGGCGGGGTGCCGTATTCGAGGGCGTCGACGAAAAACCCGAACCTGAGCCTCGCCTCCTCATCTGAGATCTTCAGCAGTTTGAAGATGAGACGTTGCAGTGATTGATCGTGGATCCTGATGCTGCCGCCGGCGACCTCACTGCCGTTCAGCACGAGGTCGTACGCACGCGCCCGTGCGCGGCCGGGATCGGTCTCGAGCATGCCCGCGTCACTCTCGAGCGGCGAGGTGAACGGATGGTGCATGAACTCGTAGCGGTTCTCGTCCTCAACCCACTCGAACATCGGAAAGTCCACGACCCAGAGAAACGCGAACTCGTCGGGTTTCAGCAGCCCCGCCTTCCTGGCCGCCTGCAGACGCAGCTGGCCAAGAAGCCTGGACGTCGCCTCCGCCTTACCCGATGCCAGGAGCAGCAGGTCGCTTGCGCCGGCACCCGAGGCGTCGAGCGCCGCGCGAATCGCGGGTTCTCCGGCCGCCTTCAGCGCGGAGCTTTGCACCGGCCCCTCGGGCGCACGCGACCACACCAGACCCGAGGATCCCAGCTGCTTTCCCTGTTCGACGAGCTCGTCCAGTTCGCGGCGAGAATATCGCGCGCCGCCGGGGACGACGAATCCCCGGACAACTCCGCCGGCGCCAAGTGCTTCGCGAAACAGGCCGAACGGTGACTCTGCGAACGCGGTCGAGACGTCGACAATCTCTATCCCACCACGCAGGTCGGGCTTGTCCGATCCGTACTTTGCGATCGCCTCAGCGTACGGCATGCGCCGGAAGGGCCGCGGCGCGTCTCGTCCGATGAGCGCCATCAATCGCCCCATGAGCGGCTCGACAGTCGAGAACACGAGCTCCTCGGTCGCGAACGAGATCTCCAGATCGACCTGGGTGAACTCCGGCTGGCGATCGGCGCGCAAGTCCTCGTCGCGGAAGCACTTGACGATCTGAAAGTACCGGTCGAAGCCGGAGATCATCAGGATTTGCTTGAAGATCTGCGGCGATTGCGGAAGCGCGTAGAACTCCCCGGGATGGACCCGGCTCGGTACGAGATAGTCGCGCGCCCCTTCGGGCGTCGACTTCGTCAACATCGGCGTTTCGATTTCCAGGAAGCCTTCCGCGTCGAAATACCGGCGTATCTCCTTCGTCGCGCGGTGTCGAAGCGCGATGTTGTACTGCATGCGATGGCGCCGCAGGTCGATGTAACGGTATTTCAGCCGCGTGTCCTCCGTGATCACGGAGTCATCGGCGACGGGGAACGGCGGCGTCTTCGCCTCGTTCAGAATCCTGATCTCGCGGGCGGCAATCTCGATCTGCCCCGTTTTCATCTTCGGATTCTCGGTCTCGGGCGACCGTCGCTCAACATGTCCCAGAACGGCGACCACGAACTCCGGCCGGAGCGATTGCGCGTCGCCGACGAGGGCGGGACTATCCCTGGCCACGACCTGCGTCAGCCCGTAGCGATCGCGGATGTCGAAAAACAGGAGCGACCCGAGGTCCCGCACGCGGTGCACCCACCCGAGCAGGACCACGTCCTGTCCGACATCGGCGGCGGTCAGCGCCCCACAGGTATGCGTACGGGCCAATGTTCCGAGAGGCTGTATCGTCATCGTGTCATGTCTCGTCGACTGCACCGAGCGCCGCCGGCGCTTCGGCGCGGCCGACCGTCGTCTGCGCGCCGGTCGTCAGGTCCTTGATCGTCAAGACACCGCGCGCGCGTTCGTCACTGCCCAGAATGGCGACACGTGGGATGCCTCGCGAGGCGGCATATTTGAACTGTTTGCCGAGCTTGTCCGGCTCCGGATACAGCTCGACCCGCAGGCCGTGCGCCCGAAGCTCGGAGGCGAGGCGAAGCGCCTCCTCGGCCGGCTCGCCTTCGAAGAGGGTCACGAGCACGGCGGCGACGCCGCGCTGCACGTGCGCCGGAAACATGCCGCGCTCGGCCATCACGACGAGGATCCGTTCGAGGCCGAGAGAGAACCCGCACGCAGGGATGTCCTCGCCGAGGAACATCCCGATGAGGCCGTCGTAGCGGCCCCCACCACCGAGGCTGCCGGGCAGGTCCGGCACCGCGATCTCCATGATCGCACCGGTGTAATAGGACAGCCCACGCGCGAGCGTCGGATCGAATCGCAGATACGGCCCGGCGCTGGTGGCAGCGCTGAGTGCGATGATGTCCTCGAGCTCCCCGATCGCCGCCAACGCGTCCGGCACGGCGGCGAGGACGTCGCGGGCCCGCTGCAAATCCAGTCCTCCGGCAAACACTTCGAGCACGCGCTCGGCCGATGTGGAAGCGATGCCGCGCGCGGCAAGCTCCGCGCGCACGCCCTCTATGCCGATCTTGTCCAGTTTGTCGATCGCGACGAGCGCGGCGCCGTGCAGCGTCTCCGGGATCTCGGCCGACGACAACACGCCGGTCAGCAGCCGGCGGTGGTTCAGCTTGAGGACGAAATCGCGAAATCCGAGCGCCATCAGCACGTCGCTCACCGCGGCGCACAGTTCCGTTTCGATGAGCATCGAGCGGGACCCGATCGCATCGACGTCGCACTGGTAGAACTCGCGGAATCGGCCGCGTGCGGGACGGTCGGCGCGCCACACCGGTTGGACCTGATAGCGCTTGAAAAACTTCGGCAGCTTTCCGCGGTGTTCTGCGACAACCCGCGCGAGCGGCACGGTCAGGTCATAACGCAGCGCCAGGTCGGTCTCCCCCGACGCTTCGTGCTCGCCCCGCCGGAGCACCTTGAACATGAGCGCGTGACCTTCGTCGCCATACTTCCCGGTGAGTGTCTCGATGTTTTCGAGCGCCGGGGTCTCGAGTGGCTCGAAGCCGTACCGCTGGTACACGTCCGAGACGATGGCGATGACGTACTCGCGGCGGCGGACATCTTCAGGCAGGAAATCGCGCATACCGCGCGCGGGTCGGCTGTTGACCGGCATCCAGTAGATGATACATGGGGGTGCAGACAGTCGTTCTTGGTCCTTGGTCCTTGGTTCTTGGTCCTTTGGACTGTTCCTGCCTGCCGACGCCAGCGTAAGCACAGCGCACCAAGGACCAAGGACTCACTAAGCACTAAGGGCCAAGGACCAAGAACTACTGTTTGAGCGTGGGGTACTGGATGCCCAGCTGCTCGAGATACGTCTTGAACCGGCTCGGGTCGTAGTAGTACTTCCGCATCTCCGGCCGGTACTTCTCCATGATCGCCTTGTTCATCTCGATGGCGGGCTTGTCCTGCGCGCGCAGCAGCGGCTCGTACTTGACGTCTTTCGTCTGCACGGTGCGGAAGTAATCCCACGCCTGCTGGATG
>JAIVJE010000478.1 GCA_020200195.1 Acidobacteriota bacterium
CTGGAGGAGTGGGCGCCGCTGACGGTGCGGTTTGTGATCGGGCGGATGTTCGGACGCGCGCGCTTCCGCGCGCAGCTGGCGCAGGTCGGCCATTTCGTCGGCGTGCCGGAGGGCGGCCTGGAGCCCGAGACGCCGGCGGAGCCCAAGGCGCTGCCGGCCGAGCTCGCCAAGCTCGAGTTCCTCGAGGGCGAGCTGGCGTACTACAGCGACACGCTGTTCGGCGTGATCGCCGATCGCGCCGCCAAGACGATGACCGCGGTCCTGCAGTGTCAGGGCGAGTCGTTTGCGTTGCTCGGCGCCGACGAGCGCGAGCAGCGCTTGGCGCAGTACGGCGGCGCGCTGGCCTCGCTGGCGCGCGACGGCTCAGCGGTGCGGCGGATCGCCTGGACCGAACGCACGCTGCCCGCCAACCGCGATCAGCTCGCGCAGTACGTCATCGATCACAAGCGCGAGGACCTGTCGCTGGATGAGCCGACCGACGAGCTCGTCAGCTACTTTCAGCTGTTGCGCAGCGCACCGGACGTCGCCGAAGACCACGTGCTGCTCTTCAGCGTCCAGATCGACCTGTACCGCGCGGCCGCGCGCCAGGCGATCAAGCGCCAGGGTGGGGGAGACCTCGGCGCGATGGCTGTCCTGGCCGATGAGCTGCGCCAGGTGATCGGGCTGCTTGACAGCGCCGGGATCGCGGTGACGGGAGCGCTGACGCGCCGCGGCGTCGCCGCGGCGATCCGCAACGCCTATGACCCGTGGGGGCGTCAGTTGCGCCAGCGCATCAGTCCCGATGGCGTGGCGGCGATGAGCGCGGGCCCGATGGCACGCGACGAGCACTGGTCACACATCGAGAGCGACGGGGCGATGCACACGACGCTGTGGATCGCCGAGTGGCCGCGCATCGACGTGCGCGCGACCTTCCTGCAGCCGCTGCTGACATCCAGTCAGGCGACGCGGACGGTGACGATGGTCATGGAGCTCCCACGGCACATAGGACGTCGCCAGCTCCATCGGCTCGCCATCCGCCAGGTATCGACGGCGGCGCAGCAACACATCGGCGCCAAACGCCAGCTGCAGCCACACCGCAACCTCATCGGGAGCCTTCACACGCCTAACCTCCAGCACCTCGATCTCGGCCGTGCGGCCCTCAGCGTCCAGCTCGGCGAGATATGCCGCTTTGCCACGATCTCGATGGCGTCGCGCGAAGCGATCGTGCGCCAAGCGGCGGACCGGCGGACGGTCGCGCACGAACGTGCCACGACCATGCTCCGTCTTCACAAGCCCCTCGCTCCGGAGCAGGCTGACGGCCTGCCGGATGGTCCCGCGCGCGACTCCATGATCGTCCATCAGCTCCTGCTCGCTCGGCAACTGCGCGCCGGCGGCGAGCTCACCGCTCTGGATCGCTGTGCGCAGACGATCCGCGATCTGCTTGAAGACCGGGCGGTCGCTCGTTGGATCGATGGCAACAACCACGCGTGGCACCTACACTCGTCTAGACCACGAGCTAGCCCACCTTGGCCGCGTGATGCTCCCCGAGCAACCAAAGCACTCCGTCAGCGTCGCCGCCGCGATCATTGACGATGACGGACGCTTCCTGGCCGTCCGTCGCTCCGATAACGGCCACTGGGAACCCCCAGGCGGTGTGCTCGAACTCGATGAGTCGATCGAGCAAGGCCTGATCCGCGAGGTTGCCGAAGAAACCGGGTTCATAATTCGGCCTATCAAGCTCACCGGCGTCTACAAGAACATGAACCGCGGGATCGTCGCCTTGGTGTTCCGGTGCTCAATCGTCGGGCAGACACACGTCGCGACCAGCGAAGTCGACGAGGTGACTTGGCTGACAGCCGACGAACTCACCAACATGTGCGAGGCGTATCGAGTGCGGCTCCTCGACGCGGTCAACGAGCGCTCGCCTCGCGTCCGCGCTCATGACGGCGTAAGGCTCGTCGCCGAAACGCCCATAACCAACGGGCGCTAACAGAGATACACAACGCCGGCGCTCCTACTCGCGGCCGCGTAGGATCGTCTCGTGATGGATTCGGACGAAGCACCCGCGGTTAGAGCCTTTGGCCACTCGCATAGTCGACGTTCGCGGCCTCCTTGGGGCCACACAAACCGATCATGCTGAAGCTTCATCATACCTCAACGCGACGGAAGTCCGCGTGTAGCAGCCCACTGACCTCACGCCAATCCAATGGGAGACCTGGGCGCTCTACCGCCTCCCATTGGGCATTTAGGTACCTCATAAAATGCTTCGCGCGGAGCAAACGTTCCTCCATCTCACGGCAATGGGCTATTGCATCCTCGACGGCAGGATCAACGATCGGCGTATCGACGACAACGGCGTCCATGTAAATGAATGTCGGGACAAGTTTCCTGTAGGTATACGCGCCCACGGAGGTGATCCTGTACCTACGCGACGTCAACTCACGGCGCTGGGGACCCGTATTCAAGAGTCGCTTGTCGATGCCGTGACGAAGAGCGAACTCTATCTGCGCTGGGAGGTAACTGAGCGACTGCCCAAAGTCCATAATCTCATCTATGTCCACAAACCCCTCGCGCCGGCCCGTCTCGCCCGCACGTTCGATGTGCACTAAGAGCAGCATCAGCAGAAAATGCTCACGTCCGTCGTTCGTCGAAATTTCCAGCACGTAGCCACCGGAGACGCCTCAGGGTCAAAGTGCTGATGGTCGCCGAAAATAATTGCGCGCACGAACTCGTGAAGCGGAATCAAGTAGTCGCCCTGCTCGGCCTCGATCTCGAGGATCTTGCGCGTATTGACATGACCACTGCCTACGAACGTGTTCAGAAAGCCCAACGCCTCTCGGACGTTGCCACCGCTCAGATTCTCTACAAACTCAACAAGCTCAGGACGTTGATCGAACGACCGCGCAAGGATATCCAGGTATACGCCAAGGGTCGCGGCCTGCTCATCGAGCGCCGTTGGCATCAGCTGATGCCGAATCCCGGGGTCGTTGATGAGGCTCGCGCAAAACCGCAGTCGTTTGTCTATCACCTGCCGGATGTTCGGCGGGGCGATCGTGAAGACGCGCGGCTGGTAGCCAGTGAGGGATCCAACATTCCGCGAGCGATAGAACGTGTCAGGCCTCAGACTCAGAAAAACGGTGGCAGGCCACGTCTCGGCCAAGCTTTGCCCGATCAAAAAGACCTGCTCCTGAAAATCCGCGTCGCGCTGATCAATATTATCGAGGAACACGATGATTTGACGCTTCATTGACTGCGACGCGTACCGGAGACTGGCTTCTAGATGGCGATCGCGTACAGTGAGCTTCCGCTCCAGCAGGGCGATCTCGCGAATCTCGAACTCTTGCGGCGCCGATTTCTTGAGCCCGCCAGCCGGGCTGTTCTCGAAGCTGCGCAAGTCCGCCTTGTACACGTTACGCACGAACTTGTCGGCGTCCACGTCGATGCCACGTTCGCGAAGTTGCTCAACGAACTTGTCCATCACGTACACCTTGAGATCCTCCGCCAGCGTTGCCTCGCCGCCAAAGTTTACGGACAACACAATGCTCTGCTCCAGCACAGCCTTTGCGTCGATATGAATGAAGTGGCGAATGAACATCGATTTGCCCACTCCAACATCACCGAGCAGAATCAGCGGGCGTCGCCCGAGGCTTCCCGCTGCGACGTCCATCGTCAGAGCCGACGACAGGCCCTCCTCCCCTCGAGCTGGCGCCAGAACCGCTTCCGTCTCGATGGAGGTGAGCGCCGTGTACCGCGCCTCTAGGATTTCGCGGCTCACCAGCGCGTACTCCGAGAGCGTGTTAGTAACCGAGTAGCATCGGCGAAGGAATTCGTCCTCCAGCTCCGGTGCCCGAGCGATGTCCTCCAGTACCAGGTCGGCGAGGATCTTGAGTTCCGTCTGGATGCGGTTTCGCACCCAGAACCCGGGATAGTCCTGCATCCTCGCCGAGAGCTTCGCTGGCGGCGTTGGCACCACACTGTCGCCCAACGTTGCCTGCAGCGTTCGCGCATCAATGGCGTCCGGCGACAGGTTATTCCAGAGCACTGGAAACTCGTCTTGCATCGCGGCGAACGACGGGAACACCAGAGCGCGCCCAGTAAGTGGTGGCACTCCATCCTCGCGACTGGCGAGAAACGCCACGAATTGATGGCCGTTCGAGACGGCGGCGAGCGGAACGCCGCGCTCCTGGCAGTAGCTGAGCACCTGTCGTGCGGCGGCCTCGAACGCTTCGTTGCCCTGGAATAACGTCGAGAGGTTCATAACACCCGGTCCGACCCCGACCGGCAGCTCGAAGGACACTCCCTCTCTTTTGGCCTCGACAATAAGCCGGGTCGCTGGGCGCCCGAGGGAGTAGTCGGCGTACTTCCCCTCGTAGCGATCTTCCGCCGTCACGAGCCCCTTCGGCCAGCTTAGGGCGCCGTATAGAAGCGAGTCGATCAGGTGGAGGCGCGTCGTGGCCTCGTTCCGGTTCTGGCTGCCTTCCGCGTCCCACCATTGCACAAGCGAATCGAGCCGGGAGCTCGCGGTCTCGAAGTCTGAGGCGGTCATACGGAGAACCTACAGCGAGCAGGCAGACCGGCTCTTGGCTACCCGACTTGGCGGACGTTCGCCACTGCGTTCCTACATCGTGAGGACTTTCTCTACTTCCTCAAGGGCGGCTCGCTTCGCTCGCCGCCGGCGCCGGCTGCGGGCGGCCGCAGGCGGCCGTCCTCGCCGCCGCGGGCCCGAACCTGGGCGTCTGACGCCCGATCCGCCGTGTCCCGCTCACGCGTCAGCTCGCGCCGACTGTTCCCTCGGCCGCCGCCGGCATATCGGACTCCTCCGTCGCGAAGTAGTCCGAGTCCAGCCGCTTCAGGCGAGACGTCCGATCGACCGAGACACCGACGTCGAAGTCGATCATCAGCTCGGCCAGCTCCTTGCCATCGACGAGCCTGATCCGCGGCGTAACGTCGTCTGCGAAATCAATCGCCTCTCGCGAGAACGTCGACGTCGTGATGAAGACGCCCTTCGTGGCCCGCTGCCCATGTAGCGCGCCGAAGAACTTCTGAATCTCCTGCCGGCCGACGGGGTTCTTCCACCGCTTGGCCTGCACGTAGATTTGATCCAGGCCCAGCCGATCCTCGCGGATCACGCCGTCGACGCCTTCGTCGCCGCTCTTGCCGAGCCGAAGCGCTGCCCCCTCCCGAGTGCCGCCGTACCCCATGCCGCTGAGTACGTCGAGGACAAGCTGCTCGAAGAAGTCGGCGGACTGCTCCCCAACACGCTCAAGGACCTCCGCGGCCAGTGCTGCCCGTTGCTCCCGGTACACCGAACCGATCCGCTCTTCAGGCGTC
>JAIVJE010000479.1 GCA_020200195.1 Acidobacteriota bacterium
CAATCTGCTCGCAGCGTGCATAGGCGCGCGCGAGATCACCTGCAGGACCGGCCAGCACGAATGCGCTCACCACTCCGTTTCCGGCGCAGCGTCACGGCGATTGACGGTTCGAGCCATGACGAACAGCAAGTCCGACAGCCGGTTGATGTAGGTCACCAGCTCGTTGTCCACGGCACCGTCTCCGAGTCCCACGATCGCGCGCTCTGCCCGGCGGCAAATCGTTCGCGCCACGTGCAGCGCAGCTCCCGCCGCGCTCCCTCCGGCCAGGATGAAGCGGCGCAGCGGAGGCAGCTCGGCCTCGAGCTCATCGATCCATCCCTCGAGCCGCGCCGTGTTCTCGGCCGTCACGGCAGCCTTGGTAACGCGCCTGGCAATCTTCTGCGATGGATCCGCGAGCCGCGCTCCCACTGCAAACAAGTCGCGTTGGATCTGCTCGAGCATTCCGCTGATCTGATCGCCGACGGCGCCGGCCCTGACCCATCCGAGCCAGGCGTTCAGCTCGTCGACGTCGCCATACGCTGACACTCGCGGATCGGACTTGCGTACGCGTGTGCCGTCGAACAGGCCGGTTTCGCCGCTGTCGCCGGTCCTGGTATAGATTTTCACAGGAACGATTATAGGACTCGATGCAGTAGTCCTTGGTCTTGGTGCTTTGTCCTTGGTGTTGCCCCGAGCACGAACACCAGAACTCAGGACTACGAAGGACCAAGGACTACTAAGGACCAAGAACTTAGTTTGATACTTCGGATCCCCTCCCCCCCCGCCCGTCGCCGGTTTCGACGCCGGCTGCTCGAGTGGTACCGGCGCCATGGGCGCGATTTGCCGTGGCGACGCACCACCGATCCGTACCACATTCTCGTCTCCGAGGTGATGCTGCAGCAGACACAGGTCGGCCGTGTGCTGCCCAAGTACCACGAGTGGCTCGAGCGATACCCGACGTTCGAGGCTCTGGCCGCAGCACCCCAGGGGGATGTGTCGCAGACCTGGCGGCCGCTGGGCTACAACGTGCGGCCCCGGCGCTTGCACGCAATCGCGCGGGAGTCGGTCGAGAGGTACGGCGGCACGCTGCCATCAGACGAGGCGACCCTGCGGTCGTTCAAGGGCATCGGCGCCTATACCGCGGGCGCGGTTCTCAGCTTCGCTTTCGGCCAGCGCGCCGCGATTCTGGACACGAACGTGGCGCGCGTTCTTTTCCGGATCTTCGTGGGACGCGGCGACGCCAAGGCGCACGCGATGCGCCGGCACCTCTGGGACGTCTCGAGGACCGTGCTGCCCATGCGGAACGTGTTCGATTTCAATCAGGCGCTCATGGATTTCGGGGCGACGCTGTGCACCGCGCGCAAGCCGAAGTGCCCCATCTGCCCGATGCAGAACGGCTGCGCCTCCTACCCGGTCCAGTCCCGGCCCGACGCGTGACCGATCGACACGCCATCGTCGTGACCGCGGCGGTCATCCGGCGGGGCGAGCGCTTTCTCGTAACCCGGCGGTTGAAGGACACGCACCTCGCAGGCTATTGGGAGTTCCCAGGCGGCAAATGCGAAGCTGACGAGTCCTGCGCATTCTGCCTGGCGCGCGAGATCAGGGAAGAACTCGGCTGCGACGTGCGGATTGGGGCCGAGATGCTGATCGTCGCCCACGCGTATCCTGGCTGCCAGCTGGAGCTGCACGAAATCACGGTGCACATACGCGAGCGCAATCGGCTTCCCGAGCGTTGGCGAGCCTGCCGCGCTCGTCACAGAGCCGATATCGCGATCACCGGAGCGAATGTGGTCGCCGCGCGCCGGCAGCGGGGCGCCGGCCTCCATTGTGATTCCCACCAGCTTCCGCGCAACCCTGCCGTGCCCGCGGTGCAGGACGCGGATGATGATTTCCTGCCCGACATAACAACCCTTGGTGAGGCTGATCGCGCGGTTTTCGATTCCCGCCTCCAACGGGATTGTCTGTTCGTCCATGTCAGTACCGAACAGAGGCCGTCCAGACTCGACACGGACGACTTCCATCACCGCCGGCTCGACGTCAACCGCGCCTCCCTGGCGCAAGGAGGACGCCAGCGCGTCGAAACGAGATGACTCGACAAAGAGATCGAAGCCTGGGACGCCGTAATCGTCGCTCCGAACGACCGTGATCGAAACGCCATCATGGACCCAGCTCGTACTGCCGTAGAGCGGCAGCGCGTTGAGCGCGTCGGCGTTTCCTCCGGACGCGGACGCGACGGCTGAGAGTGCCGAGGGTCCATACACACCCAGTTGCGCCACGGTCTCGGTGATGTCGAGAACGGTGACATCCTCGCTGAACACGAACGTCTGCAGGCGCTCGAGAACGGTCTCGGCCGCCGTGCGGTCGAGATCCATCAGGATGGCGTCGCCGAGTTCGAGCACGCGCATATCGGCGATTATCCGTCCCTGCGGTGTCAGCAGCGCTGCGTAGCAACCCTGACCGGGTTGCAGTGCGGCGATGTCATTCGTCAGGAGTCCGTGCAGATACGAACGCCGGTCGTCTCCGGTCAGGGAGAGCCGTCCCCGGCCGCGGCGGTCAACCAGCCCGGCCGCTTCCCTCAGCGCCCGATAGTGTTCCAGTGAAATCATCGACTTGCTGCTGATACTCTCAGAAAATGCATTTCCGGCATTGTACCGCTGCGGTTCTCGTGCTTTCGCTGAACGGCAGCACAGGGCTGGCCCAGACGCCGGCACAGACTCCCACGCAGCCTGCGACCGGCGACGCCACGTTTGCGGTCTTCTTGAATGGGACGCTCGTCGGACGTGAACAGGTCCGGCTGGCAAGATCCGGGTCGACATGGATCATTACCTCGACGGGTAAATACGGTCGCCCCATCGACATCGCCATCGACCGCTTCGAGCTGAAATACACAGCGGATTGGCAGCCCGTCGATTTACACGTCGAAGCTGTGCAGGCAGGCCGGCCGATCAGCCTCCTGACTTCGTTTGGCGTAACGACGGCAATCAACGAAGTGACACGGAACGGCGTGACGAATTCGAAAACAGATCAGATTTCGGCGCGCACCATCGTCCTGGCGAATAACTTCTACGCGGGATACGAGGCGCTCGCCGCCCGTCTGGCCCCGCTCGCGGCTGGTGCCGAATTGAAGGCGTATGTCGCGCCACAGGGCGAAGTCACGGTGACGGTGAAGAAGGTCTCTTCGGAGCAGCTGCACACCCCGTCCGGCCCTCAAGCGCTCCGTCGGTTCGAGTTGGCCCTGCAGAACCCAGGCGGTCCCGTTGACGCGTCTGTGACCGTGGATGCGGGCTCGCGGTTCGCCCGGCTCGAGATACCGACCGCGTCGCTCCTGGTCGTACGAGAAGATCTCGCAAGCGTGAGCTCCCGGCCGCAGACGCAGCGGAATGCGACTGACGCGGACGTCACCATCCCGGCACATGGTTTCAACATCGCCGGAACGCTCACGCTGCCTCCTGGAACGGGCCGGTTGCGGCATCCCGCGATTATGCTCGTCAATGGCTCGGGCCCCGTCGACCGTGACGAGTCGGTCGCAGGCATCCCCGTATTTGTGCAGCTCGCCGATGCACTGGCGCAGCGCGGCTACGCTGTACTGCGGTACGACAAGCGGGGCGTCGGCCAGAGTGGAGGACGGAGCGAAACCGTCACACTTCAGGACTACAGTGATGACCTGATAGCCGTTGTGAAGTGGCTCGCGAAGCGCAAGGATGTCGATTCCAGGCATATCGCGGTCGCGGGACACAACGAGGGGGGATGGGTCGCGCTGCTCGCGGCGCGCGACAAGAAGATCGCGGCGCTCGTCCTGCTCGCGACACCCGGTACGACAGGCGCGGAGCTGATCCTCGAACAGCAGCAGCACCTTCTCGAGGCTGCCTTCGACCCCGTGCGCGCACTGAAGAACGTCAGGCAGCCGATCCTCATCCTGCAAGGTTCGCTCGACACCCAGGTGCCGCCGCATCATGCCGAACGGCTTGCCCAACTGGTCCGCGCGCGCAAGAAGGGAGGGCCGGTGGAGGTCGCGCAACTCACCGGTCTCAATCACCTCTTCGTTCAGGCGGCGACTGGGGAAATCGCAGAGTACCCGTCGCTCAAGGACAAGACCATCAGTCCGGAGGTGGCGACGATGATCGCGGACTGGTTCCGCAAAATCGAATAAACTGCACCGCGTGAGAATCGGAATACTCAAAGAGTCGTGGCCCGGTGAAACGCGCGTCGCGGTGATTCCCGGCGGTGTGGCTTCCCTCAAGAAGGCGGGGCTCGAGGTCGGCGTCGAAGAGGGCGCCGGGGTCGCAGCCGGGTTCCCGGATGACATGTTCCGGGCGCAGGGCGCCGAGGTCTCGTCACGGCCTAACGTCCTGCAGGCATCGGACATCGTGCTGAAAGTCCGCGCCACCCCACCCGACCCCGGCATGCGGAGCGGTCAGACGGTCATTGGCTTCGTCGATCCGCTCGGGGCGCCGCAGGTCGTGCGGGACATCGCGGCTACCGGCGTCACATTGTTGTCGATGGAGCTGATGCCGCGAATCACTCGCGCGCAGAGCATGGACGCGCTCTCGTCAATGGCGACGATTGCCGGGTACAAAGGCGTTCTGCTCGGCGCCGACGCCCTGCCGCGGATGTTCCCCATGCTGATGACGGCCGCCGGAACCATCTCGGCGGCGCGCGTCTTCGTGATGGGTGCCGGCGTTGCGGGGCTGCAGGCGATTGCCACCGCGCGGCGGCTCGGCGCCAAAGTGGAAGCGTACGACGTCCGACCGGCCGTGAAAGAACAGGTCCAGAGCCTGGGAGCCCGGTTCGTCGAGCTGCCGCTCGAAGCCGGGGACGCCGAGGACAAGGGCGGCTATGCAAAGGCGCAGGATGAGTCGTTCTATCGCCGCCAGCGGGAGATGATGCTCAAAGTGGTCGCGGCAAGTGATGTCGTCATCACCACCGCCTTGATCGATCGGTAGTTGTCGATCTGGCGGCGGAACGTGGCGGCAACTGCGAGCTCACGAGACCGGACGAGGTGGTCGTCCATCGGGGCGTGACGGTGCTCGGTCCGTCTAACCCCGCGGCGCTGGTCCCGTACCACGCGAGCCAGATGTACTCCAAGAACATCATCACGTTCTTGACGCATCTGCTCGGCAAGGACGGGGCAACGCGGGCGAGCCTTACCCTGAACACGGACGATGAAATCACACGCGAGACGCTGCTGACGCGGGGCGGCGACGTCGTCCATGCGCGTGTGCTCGAGATGCTCGGGCCGCACGCACAGCCTGAACACCGGGCCGACCTGATCGCACCGATGAAGGCGACGAACCATGTGGCTCATCAAGACTGAAGAAGGCGCAGAGCTTCCCTTCATGTTCCGGATCGTCCCGGGCAATACGAAGACTGTCGGACGCGCCACACGCGCGGACTTCATCGTTGACGCCGCCATGGTCTCCCGTCTGCACTGCCGGCTGACTGCGGGAGCGGCGGAACTCGAAGTCGTTGACCTGGAGAGCACCAACGGGACGTTCGTGAACGGCCAGCGCATCGCCCGCGGGTCACTCAAAGCCGGGGACCGGCTGGGGGTGGGGCGAGTCGAGCTGACAATATCCAAATCCTGATTGCGAGGGGACAGCCACCTGGCTCTAGATCAAGAAGGGATTCGTACGCTTCTCGCGGCCGATCGTGGTCGCCGGCCCATGTCCAGAATGGACCACGGTAGGGTCCGGGTACTGAAAGAGGACGTTTCGGATCGACGCCAGCAGCGTCGCGTGATCACCGCCGGGTAGATCGGTTCGGCCAATCGAACCTGCAAACAGCGTATCGCCGACAAACAGCGTTCGGTCCGCATTTCCCTTTCGGCCGACCGCGACACACACGCCGCCGGGGGAGTGGCCGGGCGTGTGATACACCCACGCTTCGTGACGGCCGAATTCCCACGGTCCCTGGCCATCGTAGAAAAAATCGACGGCCGGCTGCGGTTGCACGCGCAGGCCGAACATCAGCCCCTGCTGCACCACCTGCTCGTATAGGAGGTTGTCGGCGCGATGCAGTCCGACAGGAGCCCCGAGCGCGTTCTTCGCGTCCGCGACGCCGGTTACGTGGTCCAGGTGCGCGTGTGTCAGGAGAATGTAGCGAATCGTCAGACCGTGATCCTCGACCGCTCGCAGCAGAAGGTCCACTTCGTCGCCTGGGTCTATGACCACACCCTCCCTCGTTGCTTCACAACCCAGCACGTAGCCGTTCTTCAGAAAGGGTTCCACCGCGCGCGTCTCGATAATCATGTGAGCCGTTTCTCCCGTCATTCTCGCATTACGGAGCGAGAGGAACGCTATGGCCAAGGTATCGACGGAGGTTCGCGTCCAGACGAGTCTGTTGGCGGCGATCGAAAAACGGTTGCTGATCTACATGGCCGAGCGCATGCCCGCGGCCGTGAATTCAGATCACCTGACCGCCCTCGGCGGGATCGCCATCCTCCTGGCAGGTCTCTGTTACTGGGCCGCTCCAGGTGCGCCCCCGATGCTGATCGCGGCGATCGTGCTGCTCGCGATCAACTGGTTCGGCGACAGCATGGACGGCACGCTGGCGCGCGTCCGGCGCCACGAGCGCCCGCGGTACGGTTTTTACGTCGACCACGTGCTGGACGCCGTGGGCATCCTGTGTCTCATGGGTGGGCTTATCCTCGGCGGTCAGATCAGCCCAGGCATTGGCGTGGGGTTTCTGATCGCCTACTACCTGCTCACGATCGAAATCGCGCTGGCGACGCACACGGTGGGTACCTTCAGAATCTCGTACTGGAAAGTCGGTCCGACGGAACTGCGCATTCTGCTGGCAATCGGGACGCTTCAGCTTCTCCGATCGCCAACGGTCGCCCTCGCCGGACAGCGTTACCTGCTGTTCGATGTCGCGGGCGCGATCGCGATCGGCGCGCTCGCGTTGACCTTCGCGGTATCGATGATCCAGAACACCCGGATCCTGTATCGGAGGGAGCCGCTCCCACGAAGTCAAGCGATTCAGCGTCGTTCGTGCGGCGCCGGTGGCTCAAGTCTCACAGTGTAAGATGACGGTGTGGTGCTCGTAGCCGTCGACGATTTGCTCTTCAGCTCCAAGATCCGCGCGACTGCAAAACAAGCGGGCGTCGCTCTCACCTTCGCGCGGTCCGCGCAGGAGATCCTGCAGCAGGCGCGCGCGCTCAGGCCGGAACTCTGCATCTTCGACCTGAACAGTGCCAAGACAGATCCCCTCGCGACGATCGCGCAAATGAAACAGGACGACGACCTTGCAGCCATTCGGACCGTCGGGTACGTCTCCCATGTGCAGACCGACCTCATTGCCGCGGCGCGGGCAGCAGGCACCGACGAAGTAATGGCCCGCTCCGCCTTTGCCGCAAATCTCGCCGACATCCTGGTGTCCGGAAGGACCACGCGCCCCTGATCACCGCCGCCGACATCCGCACTGCCGCGCGCCGCATCAGGGGCCGCGTCCTGCGGACTCCCCTTCGGCCCTCACCGTGGCTCTCCACGATGGCGGAGGCCGACGTCCGCCTGAAGCTCGAGACGCTCCAGCCTTCTTTCTCATACAAGAGCCGCGGCGCATTCAACGCGGTCCTGCGGCTGATCGAGACAGGCAAGCCCCTCCCCATGCTGGTGACCGCCTCGGCCGGCAATCACGGCCGCGCCTTGGGCCATGCGGCGGCTGAAGCGGGCCTCACTCTGACCGTGTACGCGGCGGAGAAAGCGCCGCAGGTCAAGCTCGACGCCATTCGCCGCACCGGGGCCCTGCTGCGCAGGTGCCGCGATTACGACGATGCCGAGCGACAGGCGAAGCAGCACGCGGCCTCTGGCAACGCGTCATATATTTCCGCATACGCACATCCCGACGTCATTGCCGGTGCAGGAACAGTCGGCCTCGAGATTCTCGAAGACTGGCCTGAGGTTGACGACATCGTCGTCCCGATCGGTGGCGGTGGATTGATCAGCGGAATCGCCATCGTGGCCGAGGCGTCCGCGCGGACCTCCGTCATCGGCGTAGAAGTCGAGGCCTCCGCGCCATTCACGCACAGTATCGAGGCTGGTCGGATTGTCGAGATCGACGTCAAGCCCACGCTCGCCGACGGCTTGGCAGGTAACCTCGATCCCGACACGCCGACCTTCGACATCGTCCGGCGGCTCGTGCGCCGGATTCACGTAGTGTCGGAGTCCCACTTGAAAGACGCCATAAGAGCGATCGCGGCGGAGGAAC
>JAIVJE010000182.1 GCA_020200195.1 Acidobacteriota bacterium
CGCTGGCTGAGGGACCGCTCGACGGCGCCGACGTCGAAGAAGCGGTCCTGCCGGCACTCGCGCCTCACGCTCGGCGCATGTACCGCGACGCGCGCATTGCCGACGCGTCTTTCCGAATCGCAGGCGTAGGCCGATTCCGGATCAACCTGCATCGCGAGCGGGGACGCGCCGCGGCTGCAGTACGGCTGCTGCCGACGCGGGTGCCTCGCCTGGCGTCGCTGGGGTTGCCGGCGTCCGTTGAACTGCTCGCGCAGCTTCCGCGTGGTCTCGTGCTCATCGGAGGCCCGACCGGATCCGGGAAGAGCACCACGCTCGCTGCGCTCGTCGAGGAAATAAACCGGCGGGAAGCCAGGCACATCGTGACGGTCGAGGATCCAATCGAGTACGAGCACGTCCACTACGGCAGCATCATCGAGCAGGTTGAGATCGGCGTCGATGCTCCGGACTTTCCCGTGGCGCTGCGCGCCGCCCTGCGCCAGGCGCCTGACGTCATCGTCGTCGGGGAGATGCGGGATCCGGAGACCATGCGCATCGCGCTGGCGGCGGCCGAGACGGGTCATCTGGTGTTCTCGACTGTCCATACCACCGACGTCGCATCGACGGTGTCGCGCATCGCGGACTCCTTTCCGGCGGAACGGCAGAACACGATTCGTCAGGAGCTTTCCATGGCGCTGTCAGCGGTGCTCACGCAGATGCTGCTGCCGCGGGTCGGCGGCGGACTCGTGCCGGCTGCGGAGCTGCTGATGGTGGGGTACGGCGGGCGGCAGCATATCCGTAAGAATGCGCTGCAGCATCTGCACCAGGAAATTACGATCACGCGCAAACACGGGTCGTTCACCCTGGAGGACTCGCTGGCGCGTCTCGTCAAAGAGGGCCTCGTGGAGTGGCGCGAGGCTCACGTCCGCGCCGCCCATGTCGAGGAATTCGAGCAGCTCGCCCCGGATGGCCGTTCCTGAGGGGATACAATCTCATCCGTGACGCCACGGTACGGAAGATGCTACTTCCAGACTCTGGTTGTATGTTTCTTGATGGAGGCTGCAAATGAAAATTGTCCGGCGGTCGCTCGCGGTAGTGCTGTCTGTCCTGCTCGTCGCGCCGGCGGCGCAGGCTCAGCATGTCATCAGCAAATCTGCTCTCGATCAAGCCGTCCAGCAACGGGTGGCACAGGAGCAGTCCGATCGCGATGCCATTTCCTCGCTGCTGCGCCGCGACGACGTGCGTGGGATTGCGGCACAGGCCGGCCTGTCCCTCGACCATGCGAACGCCGCAGTCGCACTGCTGCAGGGCGACGATCTGCGCGAGCTCGCATCGCAGGCGCGCCAGGCACAGAACGACCTCGCGGGCGGGGCCTCGACGGTGGTCATCTCGACGACGACCATTATCCTCGTCCTGTTGATCATCATCCTGCTCGTCCTCGTCGCGGATTGAACCATCGGGCTGCGCGCTTCCTGACCGCGGCCGTTGTCGCGCTGACAACTGCGGCGTGGCCGGGCAGTTCTCGCGCGCAGTCCTCCACTACCGAGGCTCTCCGCCTCCTCGACGTGCCCTTTCTGCCGCAGAGCGAGGCGCTCTGCGGCGGAGCCGCCACCGCAATGGTGATGCGGTACTGGGGCGCGACCGGCGTCTACGCCGAGACCTTCAGCTCCCTCGTCGACCGGGACGCGGGCGGCATCCGCGGCGACGACTTGCTGCGCGATCTTGTTGCTCGAGGATGGCAGGCAGTCTCGTTCACAGGGGACGCGGCTGTCGTTCGCGGCCATCTCGAGCGGCGGCGCCCCGTCATCGCGCTGATCGAAGATCGTCCGGGCCGTTTTCACTATGTGGTCATTGTCGGGTGGCACCGCGGGCGTGTCATCGCGCACGATCCGGCGCGCGTACCCTTCCGGATCTTTGACGAAGCGGCGTTCACGCGGGCGTGGTCCCGCGGGCAGTACTGGACACTGCTCGCGCTGCCCGGCAAGGCCGGTGTGGACGTGGGACCGGATACCGCAGCGCGGCAACCGGATCACCTTGACGGTGACCGGAAAGACGGGAATGGCTGCACGACGATGGTTGACGAGTCGATTCGACTCGCGGGCACTGGTGATCTCGACGCCGCTCGCGCCCTCCTTCATCTCGCCGCCGATACGTGTCCACGCGATCCGGCGCCGTGGCGCGAGCTGGCCGGCCTGCATGCGTTGAAAAGCGAGTGGCCGGACGCCGCCGCTGACGCGCGTGAAGCGCTCGCGCGGGATCCGGCCGACGAACATGCGATCCGCATACTGGCCACGAGCCTCTTTCTCGAGGGGAGCCCTGCAGCCGCGCTCGACGCGTGGAATCGCGTGGGGGAACCTGCCATCGACCTGATTCGGATCGACGGCCTTGCGCACACGCGCTACACGATTGCGGCACGCGCGCTCGGCTTGCACCCGAAGGCGCTCCTGACATCTGCCGCTCTGGCTCGCGCCGGCAGGCGCCTGGATCAGCTTCCCGCCGTACTTGCGTCCACCATCTCATACCGACCGGGTACGAGTGGGGGAACTAACATCGATGCGGCTGTGGTCGAGCGGCCGCTCGCGCCTGTTTCGCGGGTGCCGTTGATTGCCATCGGATTGCGTGCTCTCACCGACCGTGAGCTGGCGCTGTCGCTCGGAAGTGTGACGGGCGGGGGAGAAATGTGGACCGCGTCATGGCGATGGTGGCGTCAGAGGCCTCGGGTTGCGTTCGGCCTGGCCGCACCGGCGTGGTTTGGGGGAGTCTGGAACCTCCAGGTCTTCGACGATCGCCAGACCTACGGCACACCGGCGGCCGAGACGCAAGAGCGTCGCAGCGGCGCTTCACTCGCACTATCTGACTGGATCACACCCCGAATCCGGCTGGAGACCGGTCTGGGTGTCGACCGCTGGCGCGCGAGGGGGACATCCGTCGCGACGTCGGCGGCGCTCGTGTTTCGCGGGTCGGACGATCGGACGTCGCTCGAATTCCGCGGTGCGGCGTGGGCCGGTGATGCGCGTACCTGGAGCATTTCGGCGCGCTCCGAGTGGCGCTCGTCGCCACGTAATGAAGGACCCGTCTGGGTCGGCCGCGCAGGCTACGACGCCGCCGGAGACGCGGCCCCGTTAGCCGTGTGGCCGGGCGCCGGCCCGGGAACCGGGCGCGATGTGCTCCTCCGTGCTCATGCGTTGCTGCACGACGGCGTTATACGCGACGCGGTCTTCGGCCGGACACTACAGCACGCCAACGCTGAGTGGCGTCAGTGGCGGCAAGGAAGGAAGACGCCCCTGAGATACGCGCCCGCTCTGTTCATAGATCTCGCGCGCGCGAGTCGTGGCGCCGCGTTGACCGACCGGCGCCTTCACACCGACGCCGGTGTCGGCTTGCGGATCGCCTTGCCCGTTGACGGGATGCTGCGCATGGATGTCGCGAAGGGTGGGATGCTGCGCATGGATGTCGCGAAGGGTCTGAGGGACGGAGAGACGGTGTTTTCGTTCGGATGGACCCGCTGACTCACCCGTGCGGAACCACCCGTGCGGAACCGCCCGTGCGGAACTCTTACAGCGACCGCCCGATTCTGTCCTGGAGCTTCTCGCGGTACCCGCGGCTGAGCGTCAGGCGTGCGTCGCTGCGCAGGAAGACCACGTACTCCCCATTGAACCACGGCTGCAGCTCTTTCACGCGTTCGATGTTCACGATGTGCGACCGATGGATCCGGAAGAATATATCCGGGTCGAGCTGCGCCTCGATCGCATTCATCGTCTCGCGGAACAAGTGGGACTGGGTGCCGACGTGCAGCTTCACGTAGTTGCCAGCGGCTTCGATCCAGTCGATTTCGTCAGCGCGCACGAAAAAGACGCGGCCTCCGGACTTGATGACGAAGCGTTCGAAGCGCTGGGGGACCGGCCGCAGATCCTGCACGAGCTCCAGGAGCCGGCGCTCCAACTCGCCGTTCGAGCTCCGTTCGAGCTGCTGGCGCGCGCGGCCGAGGGCCTGCTGAAAACGCTCGCGGTCGAATGGCTTCAGCAGGTAATCGAGTGCGTGGACGTCGAACGCTCGCAGGGCGTAGCGATCGTACGCCGTCACGAAAATCACGGGCGGCATGCGCGCCGCCCCCACACCTTCGATAACGTCGAACCCCGTGGCGCCAGGCATCTGGACGTCGAGGAATACGAGGTCCGGGTGGAGCTTCTGGATAGCGACGACTGCCTCGCGTCCGTCCTGGCATTCCGCGACGACTTGGACCCAGTCTTCGGACGCCAGCAGCATCCGCAGACGCTCGCGGGCCAGCGGTTCGTCGTCGGCAATCAGGACGCGTGTCTTCGCCGATAGAGACATTCGAGCCGCGCACGCGTGTTCGAGAGGCCGACTCCAGTGTGCAGCCGTGCGCGGCCGCCCGGGGAGAGGCCGACGCCGTCATCGCTGACTTCCAGATGAAGCGTGCCTTCGGACCGGCGGGCGCTGATGCGGACCAACCCTGGGGCGCTGCGCGGAGAGACGCCGTGCTTGATCGCGTTCTCGACGAGCGGCTGAAGAATCAGGCGGGGGACTTCGGCGTCGAGCGTATCCGGCTCGATGTCGAACTTGACCGTCAGGCGGTCCTGGAAGCGCGTCTGCTCGATCTCGAGGTATTTTTGCAGGAACTCGAGCTCCTCTTGAAGCGAGACACGGGGCGCGCCCGATCGATCGAATGTGATCCGCAGAAGATCGCTCAGCCGGCTGATCATTCTATCTGCCGCGTCAGGCTTCGTATGGACGAGCGTCGATATCGCGTGGAGGGTATTGAACAGGAAATGCGGATGGAGCTCAGCCTCGAGCGTGCGCAGCCGCGCTTCGATCAGTCTCGTTTCCAGATGCGCCGCGTTGACCGCGCGGATTCGCGATTCACGATGGTACCCGACAGCGAACTCATACGACGAGAGCGGCGTAGGTCATCAGCGCCCAATCGAGGTTCGTCAGGTATCGCCGCTGGGCGTACGTGATCCATTGCAGTGAGCCGAAGCGCGGGCCGTCGGCCCACAGCAGCGCAAGGACCGTCAACAGGCAGGCCGCGTGGAGAACCGAGAACGCCCCCGCTGCGAGCACGTGTATCGCGACCGCGCGCCCCCATCGCTCGGAGTCCACGCGAAAGTTCTGCGCCAGCCTGAAAATCAGCGGTGTGAGGACCGCCGGGACGTACCAATACACGAGATTCAGCACCAGCAGGCGGCCGATCTCCACGTCCATTCCAACTTTGACGTTGAGTGTCGTCAGCCGGTATGCCTGGAGCGTCGAGAAGAGTCCGAGGAAGGTGGCTGTGAGGAAGATCCACCGCGCAGGCGGTGTCCAAGCCTTCTCCATGTCGTCCCACTATCGGGCGGCTGGGCGCGTTCGTCAAGGACTCCGTAGAGATGGGGGGTCGGTCCCAGGCTAGGGCGTCGTCATCCCTCGGATTAGCCGGTTGGTCCCAGGAACGTCGCACGTTGCACTCTGAACGTCGAACGTGACGGTGCCGCTACTCCGCCGCCATTGACGATCAGCGTGGCATCGTCCTGGAACAGTCCGCCGGTGAACGTCGCCACCGCCTTGGCCAGACGCGCCTGCAGCGCGGGAGCGCTGCACGCGCGGTTGTGGCGTGCGAGCTCGATCAACTGGTCTTCGCCGAATTCTTCATCCGCTGCGTTGCGCGCTTCGGTGATGCCGTCTGTAAAAAGGATCACGCGATCGCCGGTACTTATCGCCACCTGTCCCTGATCGTAGGCGCCATCCGGAAATACGCCGAGCACCGGTATGCCTTTCCCGGCGACGTCGGCGATGGAGAGACCGAGGCGCGCGCGGCCCAAACGCGGCGCGGAGCACCGTCAGGAGCTGCTGGTTGTCCCAGGGCTTCTGCACGAAATCACGCACGCCCCGCCGCATGGCCTCGACCGCGAGATCAACCGATCCCCACCCGGTCATGACGACAATCGGCAGCGAGTGGTCGAGCGCCTGTATCCGCGAGAGCAGATCGATTCCTTCCCTCCCGGAGGTCGTGTCGCCGGTGTAATGAGGTCCATCAACAGCAGATCGAATGCACCGCTTGCGACGGCGATCAGCGCGGCGTCAGGGGAGGTCACGGCTTCCATATGGATGCCCTCGCCCTTGAGCAGGAGCCGTAGCGCGTCGAGCAGGTCAGGCTGATCGTCGGCTATGAGGATGCGCGGTTGAACGGCACAGGTGGAGCTCACGTAGACGTCTCTTCTCCAAGGGTCATGCCACGAAGGCTTGGACGGCTTCCTCCTCAAAAACGTGCATACGGGTGTTGATTAGTCGAGATAAACGGGCCGCAGGGCTATGCAGATACTCCCCGGCTCTCTGTTCGGTTCCGAACACCTGGTTTCCGTTTTCGCGCCTCGCGCGCCGGCGGGCGCAGACGAGTCGCAAAAAACGCTCAAGGAAAATGGCCCGTCCGGTGGTTCAGGGTTTGCCACTGTGACGCGGGTGCTCTTCTTCCTCATCCTCTTTAAGGAGATCTGACGATGGATGCGCTCGTGCAGGATCTGCGTTTCGCGCTGCGGAGCCTGAGCAAACAGCCGGTGTTCACCGCCATAGCGGTGCTGACGATGTCGCTGGGGATTGGCGTCAATAGCGCCATCTTCACGGTCGTCAACGCCGTCGTGCTGCAGCCATTGCCGTTTCGTGATGCCGATCAGCTCGTCCGCGTGCGAAGCGACGCTCCAGGACTTGGCGCGACCGATATCGGGATGTCGGCGCCTGAACTGTTTGACCTTCGCGATTGCTCAGGCATCTTCGAGCAGATCGCGGGCATCTATCCAATCGACGCGAACCTCACGGAGGTCGATTCGCCGGAACGCGTCGAGGTGCTCCTCGTCAGCCCGTCATACTTTTCAGTCCTGGGCGCGCAACCGCAGCTCGGGCGCGTGTTCGGGCCCGAGGACAGCCATCCCGGCATCGCGGAAGTTGTCGTGCTCAGCGGCGCCGTGTGGAAGCGCCGGTTCGGAAGCGCGTCTGACGCGATCGGCCGCAAGCTCCGAATAGACGATGACTGGTACACCGTCGTCGGCGTGATGCCACGTCTGTTCCGGCATCCGGGGCGTTCGCTGCGGACCGACGTCGAGATGTGGGCGCCGTCCGGGTACAGCGCGGCGCCTTTCGGTCCGCCCGCACGTGGCGCGAAGTTCCTCAGCGGCGTGATCGCGCGGCTGAAGCCCGGCATCACTGTCAGTGAGGGTCAGCAGCGGCTCGACGCGCTTGCGCAACGGATGAGGGCGGAGTATCCATCCGACTATCCCACCAGAGCGGGATGGACGGCGCAGGTGATCCCTCTGCAGCAGGATGTCGTCGGTAACGTGAAGCCCACGCTGCTTCTGCTGCTTAGCGCAGTGGGCATTGTCCTGTTGATCGCGTGCGCGAACGTCGCGGGGCTGCTGCTCGCGCGCGCCGCCGCGCGGCAGCGAGAGCTGGGGTCCGCCGCGCGCTGGGCTCGGGGCGCGGGCGGCTGGCGAGGCTCCTCCTGACCGAGAGCGTGTTGCTCTCGCTCGGCGGTGGTTTGCTCGGTTTGCTGTTGGCCGTCTGGGGCGTGGACCTCCTCGTCAGTCTCGTACCCGCAGGCCTTCCCCGGCTGTCGGAGATAGCGATCAACACGCGTGTTGTGTTGTTCACTCTCGCGTGCGCGGTGGGTACAGGGCTGCTGTTCGGGCTCGCGCCCGCGCTGCAGTTCTCGAATCCGGACCTGCTGGCGGCGGTCAAGGACGCGCGCTCGGTTGCCGGGCAATCGCGTCGCGGCGTGCGTGCCGCTCTCGTCATCTGTGAATTCGCGCTCGCGACGGTGCTGCTGGTCGGAGCGGTGCTTCTCCTCAGAAGCTTCGTGCGGCTGCATCAGGTGGACCCGGGATTCGACGGCCGGGGCGTGCTGGCGGCGCACATGTGGCTGGCCCAGCCCAACAATCCGGCAACCGGAAGGTACTTCACGCACGAGGCGCGACTGACGCTCTTCGAGGGGATCCTGGCGCGCCTGCACGAGCTCCCCGGCGTCACGTCGAGCGCGATCGTGCAGCGGCTGCCGTTGGAGAGTTTCCGCGGCGCGGCCACTGTGACGATTGACGGCCGCATCGGGGACGCAACCGAGCAGCTCCCCACGGTTCAAACGAACATCGTCTCTGCGGAGTACTTCGAGACGATGCGGATTCCGGTCCTGAAAGGATCCGTGTTCACTCGCGCGCATGACGCGCGCGGCGCGCCCGTCGTCGTCATCAACGAGGAAGTGGCACGGCGTTACCTTGGAGGCATGGATCCGATCGGCGCTCGGATCCGTTTCGGTGGTCCGAACTCCAAGAATCCGTGGATGACGGTTCTCCTGGTCAGCCAGCGCACGCACGAGATTGGCATCCGCATGGCACTCGGCGCGCGCCCGGGGTCTGTTGTCGGCATGGTGCTGTCGTACGCGATGACGCTGGCCACGATCGGCGTGCTCGCAGGTGTCGTCGCCGCGGTGGTGCTCACGCGTTTCATCGCGGGCATGCTGTTCGGCATCAGCCCGACAGACCCGAGCACATTCGGCGTGATCGCGCTGACCCTCGGCCTCACTGCCGCGGTTGCGGCAGTCACACCTGCCCGCCGCGCGGCGCGGGTCGATCCGATGATTGCGCTCAGGGGGGATTAGTGATCTCTGTCGGTTCGTAGGGTTCGGCGGGTTCGTCAGGTTCGCCGAAACAGGCCGCCGACGGCAGTCACGAAGAACACGAAGAACACGATGGACACGAAGCGTAAAACCTAAAGGGATTCTTCGTGATCTTCGTGGCTTCGTGTTCATGGTGTTCCAGCCGTCACCCCGTGCAGACGCGTCAACACAAGTGAACTTGGGAGTAGGTTCGGCAGGTTCGTTTAGTGCGTTCGGGCTTCCGGAGCGGGGGGCCGACTGACTACAATGAGTGGCTCTCGCAACAGCGGAGCCGCGCATGGCCCTTTCTGTCGGAACTCGCCTCGGTCCGTACGAGATTATCGCCCCCCTTGGCGCCGGCGGGATGGGCGAGGTCTATCGCGCGCGCGATACGAAGCTCGGACGTTCGGTCGCGATCAAAGTGATCCTCGACGAGTTTGCTGCGGACGAGGAACGCATCGGGCGATTCGAACGCGAGGCCAAGATGCTTGCCTCGCTCAACCACCCGCGGATCGCATCCCTGTTCGGCATGGAGCACGTCGACGGTCAGCACTTCCTCGTGATGGAGCTGATCGAAGGGGAGACGCTCGCCGACCGGCTGCGGCGCGGGCCCATGCAGGTCGAGGAAGCGCTGCCGATTGCCGTCCAGATCGCCGAGGCGCTCGAAGCGGCGCACGAAAAGGGGGTCGTGCACCGGGACCTGAAGCCGGCGAACGTGAAGATCACCCCGGACGGCCAGGTGAAGGTGCTCGACTTCGGCCTTGCCAAGGTGATGGAGAACGAGGCGACGTCCGGTACCGCCGTCAACTCTCCGACGCTGAGCATGATGGCGACGCAGGCGGGGCTGATTCTCGGCACGGCCGCGTACATGTCCCCGGAACAGGCGAAAGGATTCCCGGCGGATCATCGCAGCGACGTGTTCTCGTTCGGCACGGTGCTGTACGAGATGTTGACCGGACGCCAGCCGTTCCAGGGTGACACGG
>JAIVJE010000183.1 GCA_020200195.1 Acidobacteriota bacterium
TCAGCCGACCGGCTCGGTCGGAGCCATTGCGATCGCCCCGTCCGACCCCAACATCGTCTATGTCGGCAGCGGGGAAGGGCTGCAGCGGCCCGACCTCTCCACGGGTGACGGGATCTACAAGTCCACAGACGCGGGAAGAACCTGGACGCATCTCGGGCTGCGGGACGGCCAGCAGATTCCACAGATCATCGTCCATCCAAGCGATCCCAATCGGCTGTACGTGGCTGTGCTGGGACATCCGTACGGTCCTAACGAGGAGCGCGGGATCTACCGATCGACCGATGGCGCGAAGACATTTCAGCGCGTGCTCTACCGCGACGAGAACACGGGTGGCGTGGACATCGCGTTTGATCCGGTGGATCCACGGACGATTTATGCCGTCATGTGGGAAGCGCGGCAAGGTCCGTGGGAGAACGGCGTCTTCTCTGGACCGGGCAGCGCCGTTTTCAAGTCCACCGACGGCGGCGACAATTGGCGCCCGATCAACAAGGGTCTGCCCACGTTTGCGGAAGACGGCCTCGGCCGCATCGGCATCACTGTCGCGCCGAGCGAGCCGAGGCGGCTGTTTGCGACGGTCGAGGCGGCCCGCAACGCGGGACTTTACCGGTCAGACGACGCGGGTGAGAGCTGGTCCATCATCAACGCCGATCCGCGGGTGACGAATCGTGCGTCCGATTTCGCTGAGGTGAAAGTGCACCCCAGGAACCCGGACATCGTCTTTACCGGGAGCATCGTCGCGTGGAAATCGGTGGACGGCGGGAAAACGTTCGCCGCATTCCGCGGTGCGCCAGGCGGGGACGACTATCACCGCATCTGGATCAACCCCGACAAGCCCGAGATCATGATGCTGGTGTCGGATCAGGGCGCCATCGTGACGGTGAACAGTGGAGAGACCTTCAGCTCCTGGTACAACCAGCCGACCGCGCAGTTCTACCACGTCAGCACGGACAATGCGTTTCCGTACCGGGTCTGCGGCGGGCAGCAGGAAAGCGGGTCAGCCTGTATCGCCAGCCGCGGCAACCACGGTCAGATCACCTTTCGCGAGTGGACGCCGGTTGGCGTCGAGGAGTATGGGTACGTCGCGCCCGATCCCCTCGACCCGGACATCGTGTATGGCGGAAAGGTAAGCCGCTTCGATCGGCGGACGGGTCAGGTGCAGCAGGTTGGACCGGCCGCCGTCAGGCCTGCGGACTATCGCACGCTGCGGACCGCACCTGTGTTGTTTTCGCCCATCGATCCGCGCACGCTCTATTTCGCGTCCAGCGTGGTGTGGAAAACACTGAATGGCGGCCGGAGCTGGACGCAGATCAGTCCCGACCTCACGCGAGAGACATGGGAGGTGCCTCCGAATGTCGGCAAGTACATCGGAACCGATGCGGCGCGTCCCTCCCGGCGCGGCGTCGTGTACACGATCGCACCCTCCTACGTGGACATCAACCGCATCTGGGCCGGCACCGACGACGGGCTAATCCACGTGACGGCAGACGGCGGCAAGACTTGGAAGGACGTGACTCCGCCCGCCGTCAAGCCGTGGGCGAAGATCTCTCTGATGGACGCGTCGCACTCCGACTCGTTGACAGCGTACGCCGCAATCAACACTTTCCGGTTGGACGAGCTCAAGCCGCACATCTACCGCACTCGAGACGGTGGCAAGACGTGGCAGCACATCACAAACGGCATCCCTGATGGTGGAGCGGTCAACGCGGTGCGAGAGGATCCTGTTCGCAAAGGGCTCCTGTTTGCGGGTACCGAGCAGGCCGTCTACTTCTCGATAGACGATGGAGAGACGTGGCAATCGCTCCGGCTGAACATGCCCGCCACGTCCATCCGCGATCTCGTCATCAAGGATGACGATCTGGTCGTCGGCACGCACGGCCGATCGTTCTGGATTCTCGACGACATCACCCCGCTCCGACAAATGGGGACAGCCACCTTTTCGAGGAGGACTGCCACGTTTGCGTCCGCGTCAGTCAGAGAAAAGGTGGCTGTCCCCCTCGTCACGAAAAAGGTGGCCGTCCACCTCGATGTCAGTAATCCACCCGACGTCCACCTCTTTGCGCCGCAGGATGCCTGGCGCGTCCGCTGGAACATGAACACTGATACGCCGCTGCCGCAGGAAGAGCCGGCTGGTCAGAACCCTCCCGACGGCGCGGTCATCAACTACTACTTGAAATCCAAGAGCGCGGGCATCATCACGCTCGAGATCAAAGACGGCGCCGGGCGCCTGGTGCGCCGCTACGCGACGGACGATCCGGTCGAACCACTGAAAGACGAGGGCAACGTTCCAGCCTACTGGATCCGTCCCACGCTCGTCCTGTCGAATGACGCGGGGATGCACAGGTTCGTGTGGGATCTGCATTACACGCGGCCGGAGGGGATGCCCGCCTCGTTCCCAATCTCCGCCACGTACGGCAACACCGCGCGCAGCCCCCGGGGTCCCTGGGCGCATCCCGGGAGATATACGGTGACGCTCACGGTAGACGGCAAGAGCTACACGCGGCCGCTGACCGTCAAGATGGATCCGCGGGTCAAGACGGCACCGGCTGCGCTGCTGCAGCAATTCACACTCTCGAAGCGCCTCTCTGATGGCATCGATGCGTCGGCGAAGGCGATCATCGAGATTCGAGCGATGCGGACGAGTGCCCGCGAGTCGGCGGTCCCGGAATCGCCGATCGACAAGCAGCTCGCAGAGCTCGAGGGCCAAGGCGGAGGCGGGCGGTTTGGTGGCGGCGGCCGTGGAGCGACGGATCACCCCAGCTTCTCGCGCGTGATTGGCGAGCTGACGGCCGCGTACGGCCTGTTGCAGGGTGCTGACGTCGAGCCGACGACGCAGGCGATCGAGGCAGCGCGGCGGGCGCTGGCCAGCCACGACGCGCTGGCGGCGAAATGGAAAGCACTCAGGAGCTCCCGCTGAACGGCTGACAGTTAACGTCGCACGCACCCCCCACAGACTTGTCAGCGGCGGACCGTTTTGGTGCGGGCGGGGGCACGGTCTCCCACCAGAGCCTCGACGGTTGGCCGCCGGGAACCTCGCGAGTCCCCCTTAACCATTGACCCATCTGCCCTTGAGACCAGTGGGTCCCCGATGTCGCCCAGGCTGGTCACTGGTACGCCCCTTGCGCCTTCCGGGCGGAGTCGCCGTGTGCCCGGAGCACGCATATTCAGGAGTTTCCAGTGAAACACTGTTCGTCCTGCGGACGCGATATCCCGGAGTCGGCCACGGTCTGTGCGGAGTGCGATCGGTGGGCTGCGGGTTCGATGGGCCGCGAATCCGACCCGACGCCGAAGCCGGGCGCGGAACCGTCAGCGCCGTCCGCGGCGACACCTGCACTGACCAGCGGCGCAACGCGTCCCGCGTTGCCGGTGATGCTGCTGGCGGTCGGTCTTGGCG
>JAIVJE010000480.1 GCA_020200195.1 Acidobacteriota bacterium
GCTCCTGCATCCCTCGCGGCGCCGCTCCTACATCGCGTCGGTAATCCCCACACGGGCGTCCAGCCTCTGGCGCGCGTCGAGCCGCTGCCGATCGATCCAGGCGACGCGGCGATTCAGCCAGTGCACGGCGGGCGTCACCGGCAGCCGCTTCGAGGCCGCGTCGAGATCGCCCGTACCGAAGACGTACGCGCATGGTGAGTCGCCGAACTGAGCGTTGCGCGCGGCAAGCCAGCCAGCCGTCGAGCGCGGGGCGGCGAGTACGACCGGCGTATCAGGGAATTCCGCAATCCTTGCTCCGAACAGCGCGTCGTCGAGCACGCGGGGAGCGGGCCAGTCGTAGACGCGGCGGAACAGGGCGGCGGCGCCGTCGAGGTCGCTGACGCCCAGGACCACGAGGGACACGCCCGTGAGCAACCCCTCCGCGGCCGCGGCGTCGCCATTGCCAGTTGGCACACGGTGGTGGCGCGCGTCGCAGTCCTGGATCGCAAACGGAAGGAGCGCTCCAGGCTGCCCCTCACCGAACGAGGCCGTCTCCCACTCGGCGAGCACACCGTCGCTGCGGCGGCGCCCGTTGGGATGCGGACCGACGACGGGCACCCCAAGCGCGGCCACGCGTGCGGCCTCGCCGGCGAGATCATCGGTTTGGATGGCCCATCCGCACGGGCCGCCGTCGCACGCGATCTGCTCGGGCCACACGGGCGCCCGCTGGCCTGGCACCAGGGGCGCAATCAGCTCGAGGTACGACCCGTCATCGAACACGCACAGCGCCATGTGGGTGATGCCATTCGCATGCGCTCCACCGTACTGAACCGGAAGGCCGGCGGCCGCGAAGCCTCGCTGGATAGGCGGCAGCTCGGATCCGCCGATGGCGACGTGATCGATTCGCAAGATCTTCATCGGTTCGGAATCGCAAGAATGAGGTTGCAAGCGACCGTGAGCACCGCACCTGCGAGGAGCTCGCCCAGACGGGTGCCGAATTGCACATACAGCAATGCGCCGTGCAAGAGGAACGCGTTCCCCGTCAGGTTCAGGACGAGAAACCAGAACCGCAGAGAACACCGCCAGACGACTCGTTCGAGATTCATGCGCTCACTCGGGCCACATGTTCAGCCGGCTCATGATGTAGACGATAGCGACGCAGTTCACCAGCGTGATATTGAGCGCAACCCCCAGGTTCCAGCCGAAGCTCCTGCAGCGATCCTCTCCCAGCGCCGAGCGGTCGTTGAGCAACAGATAAAAGCTCCAGGCGGCGAAATTCTGGGTGAGCGAGAGGAACGCGCCGATCAGGACGATCAGCCACAGCGGCCTCGGGTACCAGACACCGAGAAACCCGATCTGTGGAAGCAGGGCCGACACCTTCCACCGCCACGAGGCGGTGTCGGGCGTCCAGCCGAAGGCCTCGTGAATCGCGATCGCGCCCGCGATGCTCATGCCGATGGTCGTGGTGATGGGCGCGGCGAGGAGCCCGACGTAGAAGAACACCTGCGACCAGTACGCACCCAGCGCAGGGGCGAGCGCGGCGGCCAGCTCGGGAGCGCTCTCGGGGCGCAGCTGCAGCTTGTGCAGCGTACCGGCGAATACGGAGATGATCACCAGGTTGATTACGACGAACGGCAGAAAGAAGCCAAACGTCAGATCGAAGCGGGCCAGCGTTTCCTGCTTCGGTCCCCACCCGCGCGCGTGGCTGGTGTAGTGGAACATCACCCAGTCCATGACGCCGATCGCCGCGGTCGAGTACGCGACGAAAAGCGTGATCCCCTCGAGGCCGCGCGGGAGCCACGGCACGACGAGGCCCCTGAAGAACTCTCTCCACGCCACGCCAACGACCATCAACGTCGCGGCCAGGCCGACGAACATCAGCAGCACGCAGGCCTTCATGAAGCGCTCGACACGCGCGACACCTCGCGTCGAGCTCCCGTACAGCAGCGTCAGCCAGGACGTCAGCGGGACGAGGACGATCCAGTTCACCTGGCGGGGAAAGCGGACGCCGCCCAGCGCGGCAAGCGATTCGATCAGGTGCGAGGCGAGTGAGTACTGCGCGAAGTTGAAGACGATCGCCACGAAGGCCACGCCGAGCAGGCCGGTGAGCAGCGAGCCGACGAGCACGCCGTGATACCGGTTCTGCGCGGGGATGACGCGGAATCCGCCACGGCAAGTGAACCGTGCGGCTGCAGCGATCATGAACATGCCCAGACCGACCGACAACCACACGATCCACAGGGTCTTGAACCCGAAGTCAGTCCCCATCAGCATCGCGCTCGTCATCGTCCCGGCGCCGAGAGTGAGCGCCGATCCCATGAAGCCGGGACCCGTCAGCCGGAAGTAGCCAAGAAACTTGCGGAGAAGCGGCGCGTCACGGAGCCTCTCGACCTCAGCGAGCTCATTCGCGAGGAGCTCGGGTGCCAGCGCCTCCGCCAGGGGGTAGCGGCGAATGAGCTCGGCCGCCTCGCGTCGTTCGGCTGAGTCCGTCTCAGTCACGGCAGCGCCTCACCGCCTGGCGGTCGTTGATATGCACAGCCATCAGCTCGGGACTCGAGAAGATCGCCTCCATCAGCGTCTGGCGGCCCTTCTGGATGTGCTCGGCCGCGGCGCGTTCGGCGGCCTCGGCGTCGCCCGCCGCCAGTGCGGTGACGATCCGCTCGTGCTCCTCGTGTCCGCGCTTCTGATCTGGATCGCGCAGCTGCAAATGGAACAGCCGCTCCATCTGATCGTGGAGCCGCGAGAGCACCTCGACAATCCGCCGATTCCCGGCCGCCGCGGCGATCGCAACGTGGAACTCGCTGTTCGATCGATTGAAGGCCGTGCCGAGGACGGTGTCCGTCTGGTTGAGGTCTCGCAACCGCTGCACGCCGGGCTTGTCGAGCCGTCCGGCCGCCAGCTTCGCTGTCGCCGGCTCCAGGAGGAGCCGAAATTCGAACAGATCGTGGACGTCCTGGATCGTCAAGGGCGTGATCAAGTATCCGCGGCGCGCGAGTGGCTGGACCAGGCCGTCCTGTCCCAGCCGCAGCAACGCGGCGCGGACGGGCGCCTTTCCGAGGTTGTAACGCGAGGCGAGCTCGGCCTCGGTGACCTCGCCGCCGGGCTGCAGCGCGCACTGCACGATGTCGCGCTTGATGCGTTCATAGGCGAGGTCGGTGAGCCGGCCCGTGCCGGAATCTATGTTGGCGATCGAGGATCCTGACATTTCATGAATGAGCGGACCCGAAGCATACCGTCGGTGCAAACGCGCGTCAAGGGCGGCTTCGATGAACAGCTGCAGGTTCCTGTTGACATGTCAGTCGTTACAGCACAGCATAGGCGCGCGCGTTCCGCATCTGCCGCGCGTCCGGAGGGTCGCTCCATGAGGCCAAGAGTTTCACGCCGCCACCTGCTGTACGGTCTGACC
>JAIVJE010000481.1 GCA_020200195.1 Acidobacteriota bacterium
ATACAGTACCGTAAACACGAGGCCCTCCGAACGCCGCGTCCGCTCCGCGAAGACGATGCGCTCACCGCCATCCTGTTCCAGTGACCGCAGCAGGCGTTCGACGTCTTCGGGACGGTCTTCGCCGTCTCCATCCATCACCACTACGGATTCCGGGGCGCGCTCGGCCTCGAGATACGCCAGGCCAATCGCAATCGCCCGCTGGTGTCCAAGGTTGCTTCGGAGGTGGAGAATCTCGATGGACCTCAGCGCCTCGCAGCGAAGCGCAGACACCTCATCTTCGTACCGTGTCCCGGACCCATCGTCGATGATCAGCAGTGCCGCCGTTCGTCACGCGGTCAGGAGCTCGCGGTCGAGCGCCTGTATAACGAGGGCGACCGCGGCCCAGTCGTTGTAAATGGGAATGAGAATCGTCACAGTCATCGGAGGTGGCGGAATTATACGGCCCCTGCTCGCCGACGCTCCGGCAAGGGTTGCGGCGGCCGTGTCTCAGGGTTCTTCACCCTCGCGCCGTCCGCGGCGTGTGGTCGCAAGCTGCACTTTTGATGATTATGCGCTAAGGAAGCGACCGGAGCTCCGCGCCGGCCGCGACGTAGTCCAGCCACTCCGGCGACCTGGGGTGGCCGCCGCGTACCGCCGCACTGTAGGCGCTCTGAATCTGACGCGTCACGGGCCCGGTACCGCCTCCGCCTATCCGCCGGAAGTCCACCTCGCGAACACCAACCACTTCGGCCGCCGTGCCACACGCGAACACTTCATCGGAGTCGTACAGCCAGTCGCGTGGAAACGATTCCTCGCCGACTTCGAGGCCCGCGTCGCGTGCCAGCGTGACGACGGTATCGCGGGTCAGGCCCTCGAGCACGGCGGACAGCGGCGGCGTGACGATGCGACCGCGGCGCACGACGAAAAGATTCTGTCCGGTGCACTCCGCGACGTATCCCTGCGGATCCAGCAGCACCGTATCGTCGAAACCGAGCCGGACGCATTCGGTCTTGGCAAGGAACGAGTTGACGTAGTTGCCGGCCACCTTCCCCTTGGTTGGCATCACGTTCGGATGATGGCGCGCGTAGGATGACACGTTGATCCTGATGCCATCTGTCGCCGTGCCTGCCCCGTGATAGTCCTTCCACGGCCAGGCGGCAATGCCGATGTGCGTGCGCCCGGAGTCGATGTTCAAATCCATGCCCCCTTCGGCGAGATACACGAGGGGCCTGATGTAGCAAGCGCGCAATCCATTCGCGTCGATGGTCTGTCGCACGGCGGCGACCAGGTCGGCCGTGCTGTAGGGAAGGTCAGGGAAGCCCAGAATCCGCGCGGAGGCTGTCAGCCGCTCCATGTGGCATTGAACCATGGGCGCCCCTTCGCGTCCTCGGCGAGCCATCCGCGGGCATAGGTGCCGTCCTGAATCTCCTTGAGCATGCGGCGCATTTCCTCGCGGGTTTGCTCGGTCACGAGCCTCGGCCCTCCGGTGTAGTCGCCGTGCTCGGCGGTGTCGCTCACCGAGTACCGCATGTAGTTGAGGCCGCCCTGATACATGAGATCGACGATCAACTTCAACTCGTGCATGCACTCGAAGTACGCGATCTCCGGCTGGTAACCCGCATCCACCAGAGTGTCAAACCCCGCCTTGACCAGCGCGCTCACTCCGCCGCAGAGGACCGCCTGTTCGCCGAACAGGTCCGTTTCAGTTTCCTCGGCGAAGGTGGTCTCGATGACTCCGGCTCGGGTCACGCCCAGCGCTGCGGCATAGGACAACGCCAGCTGGCGCGCGTGTCCGCTCGCGTCCTGGTGCACCGCGAGCAGAGCCGGAGTGCCGGCGCCGTCGACGTACAGCTCGCGGACGCGATGCCCAGGAGATTTCGGCGCAATCATCGACACGTCGATGTCCGGCGGGAGCGCCAGTGTGCCGAACCGCACGTTGAACCCGTGTGCGAACATGAGCGTTTTGCCCGCCGACAGAGCTGGTTGGATGGAGTCGCGGTAGAGGGCGGGCTGAACGGTATCAGGGACGAGCACCATCACGACGTCCGCCCACGCGGCCGCTTCAGCCACGGTGGACACGGTCAACTTCTCAGCCTCCACTTTCCGGCGCGACGAACTGGACGGCGCGAGCCCGACGCGGACCTCGACGCCGCTATCGCGCAGGTTCAGCGCATGCGCGTGCCCCTGCGATCCGTAACCGAGCACGGCCACCTTCTTCGCTTTGATCAGCGACAGGTCGGCATCCTTGTCATAGAACACAGTCGGCATTTCTGCTCCTCTCAAACAGCTTTCAGCTCTCAGCTTTCAGCTCTCAGCTCTCAGCTTTCAGCCCTCAGCTGACGGCTGATAGCTGACGGCTGATAGCTCACACCGAATACGACACGCCGTCGCGCTCGTCCGGCGCATCGGCGGGATTGGCCGCATCACTCCGGCTGCCCACGCCGCGAGCCATGACGACGCGCCCTGTACGCACCATTTCGATCACGGAATACGGCCGCAGCATGTCGAGCAGTCCCTCGATCTTGTCTTCCGTGCCGGTCATCTCCACGACCAGCGAGCCCGGCGCCACATCGACGACCCGTGCGCGAAACACGTCGACGATCTGCATGATCTGGGAGCGCGTGTGCTGATCCGCGCAGACCTTGATGAGCACCAGGTCGCGCACCACCGAGGGGCGCTCGGTGACGTCTTCGACGCGGATGACGTTCACGAGCTTGTACAGGTGCGCCTCGAGCCGGCGCGCTGCCCCGGCATCGCAGTCGACGACAACCGTCATCCGGGAAATCCCCGGCGTCTCGGTGTGGCCGACCGTGAGCGAATAGATATTGAACCCGCGGCGCCGGAACAGCGACGCCACACGGTTTAGTACCCCCGGACGATCCTCCACGTAGACGACAAATGTGTGCTGCACGTCGTCCCCCTCAGACGTCTGCCGCGGTTTCGACGATCGGCGACGGCCGCCGGATCATGGCGTGAAGATCGGCGCCGGCGGGGACCATCGGATACACCGTGTCCTCCTGCTCGACCCGGAAGTCGATCAGAACCGGACCGTCGTGCGTGCGCGCACTGCCGACGGCCGGCAGCACGCCCGCGCGATCCGAGACCCCTATCGCATGAATCCCGAACGCCTCAGCAAGCTTGACGAAATCAGGCCCGGACAGCGGGGTCGCGGCATAGCGCCGTTCGTAGAAGAACTCCTGCCACTGCCGTACCATTCCCAGAAAGCCGTTGTTGATCACCGCGACCTTGATCGCCAGGTTCTCCTGCACGGCCGTCGCCAGTTCGCACATCGTCATCTGGAAGCCGCCGTCGCCGACGACCGCCCAGACCTCGGCCTCGGGCCGCGCTCGCTTCGCGCCGATCGCCGCAGGGACCGCAAACCCCATCGTCCCCAGGCCGCCTGAGGTGATCAACGAGTACGGCTTGTCGTGGTGGTAATACTGTGCCTCCCACATCTGATGCTGCCCCACGTCGGTGACGACGATGGTGTCGGTGTCGCGAGTGGCCCGCCAGAGATCGTTGATGACGTGCGCCGCGTACAGGTGACCGTCGTCTGGGAGCGTCTGGATGTCGCGGACGGCGACGTCACCCTTCAAGGTCGCGATGTAGTCGACCCACTCTTTGCAGTCTCCGGCATCGAGGATCGGCAAGAGCTCACCGAGGACCTCGCGGAGATCGCCGACGAGCGCGACGTCGACCGGCACGTTCTTGTTGATCTCGGAAGGGTCGATGTCCATGTGGATCTTCTTCGCGCGCGGCGCGTACGTCTTCAGGTTGCCGGTGACGCGGTCATCGAATCGCATGCCGCAGGCGATGAGCAGGTCCGCTTCCTGGATGGCGACGTTGACCCACGCTTCCCCGTGCATGCCCATCATGCCCAGGTTGAGCGGATTCGTCGCCGGGAAGCAGCCGATCCCGAGAAGCGTCATCGCAACGGGAATGTTGCCGCGCGTCGCGAGCGCCGCGACCTCGGACATGGCGCCCGAGACCAGCACACCGTGGCCCGCGAGGATGACCGGCCGCCGCGCCTCGGCGATGAGCGCGGCCGCGGCAGCGAAGTCCGCGCGGGCCGGACGACCGCTCGGCCGGCCACCGTGTAGCGAGGGCAGCGCGGCGTCCCAGTCGAACTCACAGGATGCCTGCTGGGCGTCTTTCGTGATGTCGAGCAGGACGGGTCCAGGCCGGCCCGAGCGCGCGATCAGAAAGGCTTCTCGGACCGCCCGTGCCAGATCGTCAGGTCGCGTTACGAGGTAGTTGTGCTTCGTGATCGGCAGCGTGATTCCGGTGATGTCCACCTCCTGAAACGCGTCGCTGCCAATCAGGCGACTGCCGACCTGTCCCGTGATGCAGACGATCGGCGACGAGTCCATCATGGCGGTGGCGATGCCGGTCACCATGTTGGTGGCGCCTGGTCCTGACGTGGCGAGTGCGACACCGACGCGTCCGCTCGCGCGCGCGTACCCGTCAGCCATGTGCGTGGCGCCCTGCTCGTGGCGCACCAGCAC
>JAIVJE010000184.1 GCA_020200195.1 Acidobacteriota bacterium
CGCCCCCAATACAGGCCCTGCGGCAAACGACAACACCGTCAACCCCGAGTCGAGCACCGATCGTGTTACCAGCTGCGCCCCAAGGGCGACGGCAATCTGCGCCACGCCCCACCCGATCGTCGCCATTCGTGACACACGCATTAATGTGGCCTGATCGGCCTGCGGCCGCACGTACGGCAGGTAGAAGTCGTTGACGGTCGTTGCGGCGAGCGCATTGATCGACGGCGAGAGCGCTGCCGCGACTATGGCGGCGATGATGAACCCCGCCACACCATGCGGCACGCGGGTGACGACAAACAACGGCAGGATTTCGTCGATCCGTCCAAGTGGCCGCGGCAGCGGCGTCTGCTGGTAGAAGACGAACAACATCACGCCGATCAGCAGGAACAACGTGAACTGAGCGAAGACGATGAATCCACTCAGCACGAGGCCGGTCGAAGCGTCGCGGGACGATCGCGCGGAGAGCAGCCGTTGGACGAGAAACTGGTCGGTGCCGTGCGTTGCGAGCGTCAGCGCGATGCCGCCGAAGAGGCCCGCCCACAATGTATAGACAGCCGTGAAATCGAAGCGCAGATCCAGCACGCGGAACTTGCCCGCCGCGGCGCCAGCGGCGACGACGGCGTCCCATCCGCCCGCGATCTGCGAGATCAGCGCAAAGCAAACCACCAGAGCGCCGGCGACGTAGACGAACATCTGCACGACGTCCGTCCAGATCACCGCGGCCACGCCACCCCTGACTGTATACACGATCATCGCGGCACCGATGATGAACACGGTCCATGACACGGGCACTTGCGTGACGACGGTAATGACCAGCGCGGTCGCAAAGAGGCGAATGCCATCGGCGAGCGTCCGCGTCACAAGGAAGATCACCGCGGCAGCGTTCTTCACCGACGCGCCGAACCGTCGGTTGAGCAATTCGTACGAGGTGTAGAGCTCGCCTCGGAAGTACGCCGGGATGAAGATGGCACTCACCAGCAGGCGGCCGGCGATGTACCCGAGCGCCAGCTGGAGAAACGTCATGTTGCCGGCGTAGGCGCCCGCCGGCACGCCGATGAAGCTGAGCGTGCTCGTCTCCGTCGCCACGATGGTGAAGCAGATCGCCCACCAGGGGACGGAGCGACCCGTCAGAAAATAGTCGCGCGTTGTCTTCTGAAAGCGAGCGAACCAGGATCCGAAGGCGGTGATTGCGAGGAGGTAGCCGGCAATGACGACGTAGTCGAGCCAGGTGAGGACCATGGCGCCGCGTCAGCGCGCGTTCATCGGAAGCCGGGGTCCGGCGCGCTCGCGAATGCCGCCCGGCTGACCAGCCCGAGGTAGTCAGCCGCGCTTTGGCGCGGGTCGGTCATGCTGTCATAGGAAAACAGGATGATGCCTCCGGCACCCAGGCGCCGCGCAGTCTGGATGTTGTCAATCGTTTGCGCAGGCGTCAGCCGGTAGGCCCCGATGCCGGCCCAGATAGCCTGACCGCCCACGACCTGACCCGCCGCGGCAATCTGTTCGGCGAACCGGGCAGCCTCGGGGGTGTAAGCCATGGGGCAGACGGCGTCCACGAGGCCGCGCTCGAGCCAGGCGCGCCAGTCCTGCAGCCGCCGGTCGTGCGCCTCCCGGATGTCGGGCGCGGCGGCTACGCTGACCGTGACGACGGGACGTTCCTGCTTCACCGCGGCCGCCAACCGCGAGACGAGCTCCGTCATCCTCGCGATTCGGAACGCGCGCCACTCCGCCGGCATCCCGTCGGGGTACGCGAACAGGTCGGTGGGCTCGCGTGTGTCGAGCTCGCGACGCACCTCCGGTGCGAGACCAGGCCGGATCGATGCGCGGAACTCCCGGATGGCGGCGCGGCTGTAATCGAAACGCTCGCTCGGATACCGGGCGTAGTCGAAGTGCACGCCGTCGAGCGCATAGCGGCGGGTCAGGCCGCGCACGAGCGCAACGGTATGGGCAACAGCTCGAGGCACCACGGGTGAGGAGTACAAGCCCTCGATTTCTCCGGTCTGCGCGCGGGTCCACCGCGCCAGCTTGCCCACGTACGCGGGGCTGTCCGGCGCGATCGCCGCGAGCTCCTGCGCTATGTCTCGCGGCACCATTAGCCAGTCCGGGTGGCGGTGGACGAGGTGCTCGCGCGCAATCGGCACGTCCGCGGCACTCGACACAAGATTGACGTTGACCCACGCGTGCACGCGAAGCCCCGAGGCATGGGCAGCGTCGAGCACGGTTGCCAGCGGATCGAAACCGGACGGCTGTCGTTGCAGCTCGGCGGCACGGGGCTCAGGGCCGCCGATGTAGTACGCGTCCCCGCGCCCGCGCACCTGAACCAGCAGCGTGTTGAAGCCGTGCTCGCGCGCGGAGCGGACGAGGGCGGCGATGCTGGCGGGCGTCGACAGCGAGGTGCGGAGCACCCACAACGCGCGGATCTCGGCCGGTGCTTCCAGGGTTGGGCCGCGTGTAACGAATGTGGGGGGAGAGGAAGAAGCCGTGAGGGCGCAGCAGAGAATGACTCCAGCCAGCGCGAGCCTGAGCCTGCCCGCCCGGCGGATCCGGCTGCGAAAAACGCTCATAAAGCGCGTAAATGTAACAGTTTGCCGCGACGCGTGTCAACGAACTGGGTGCCGCCTTACGTTTGACATTGCCGAGCTGGGAGTCTAGAGTTCGGCGCGTAACGTCTTGGTTACTTGCAAGTTTTTGACGGGTGGGGGGATCACATGTCCTGGAATGGGTGCCGAATCGCTGGCGGAGCCTTGCTCTGTGCGGTGGTGTTGTCGATCGTGTCCGCACCGGCGGCCGCGCAGGAAACGACTGGGACCATAAGTGGGTCGGTCACCGACCAGACGGGTGCGGTGCTGCCCGGTGCGACCGTGATGGTCAGGCACGTGCAGACCGGCCGCACGACCGAGGTCGTGTCGAACGAGAGCGGCCGGTACAACGCCGCGTTCCTTCAGCCGGGCACGTACGAACTTACGTTCTCGCTTCCTGGCTTCCAGCCCGTTGTCCTCAAGGGGGTGGAGCTGCATGTCAACGACCGGCTCGACATCAACCAGAAGATGGGTGTGAGCCAGGTGAGCGAGACCGTCGAGGTCAGCGCCGCGTCGCAGTTCGTCCAGCCTTCGCCCTCGGTGCAGAGTCTGCTGGGTCCCGAACAGGTACAGGAGCTTCCACTCAACAACCGGAACTTCGTCCAGCTCGCGACCCTGGTGCCGGGCGTGTCGAGCGATCTTGGCGACGAAGTCGGGATTGGACTGACGAGCACGATCAGCATTTCCATCAATGGCGGCCGCCGGAACGCCGTGAACTGGCTCGTGGACGGCGTGTCGAACGTGGATGTCGGGTCGAACGTGACGCTGCTCGCAACGCCTACGCTCGAGTCGATTCAGGAAAACCCGGAAATCAGGGACAATCCAGCCGACCTCAAGTACAACAATTTTGGGTACACGATCGGCGGGCCAGTGCCGATCATGAAGGATCGGTTCTTCTTTTTCTTCTCGGAAGAATGGCGGCGGATCAACCGATCGACGTCCGTGACCGTCAACGTGCCGCAACCTGCGTGGCTGACGGATCCGACCAACGCGAACCATGTCGCCCCGGCGCTTCGGGATCCTAACGCAGTGCGGCTACTGCAGGCGTGGCCCACGCCGAACGCGTCGGTCGCCGGGGTGCCGCGTTTCATCAACACGAACCCGAATATCAACAACACGCGCCAGGAAGTGCTCCGGCTCGACTACGACGTGAGCGATCGGCACCGACTGACGGGGCGCTACACGCACGACCTCAGCGAGACTCGTGAAATCGGCGGCCTATTTTTTGGCATCGTCGTCCCCAACGTCGGGGCCACTGACACCAAAGTGCCGGGCAACGTGGCGGCCATGGAGTTGAAATCGACCCTTGGACAATCGCTGAACGAGTTCAAGTATCAGCTGTCAGGCAATAGGATCACGACGATCGACCCGCCTGACAATCGCAATCGACGTGCCGAGTACGGTTTGACAATTCCGGAGCTGTTCCCCGAGAACAACAACGCTCGTATTCCGACGATGGTCGTGTCCGGGCTGTCGACCTTCGGCGCCAACCAGGGTTTCAACATCGAGTACTGGAATCACACGCTCACGGACAACGTGACGCTCCCTCGCGGCAACCATACCTTCAAGGCCGGCGCGATGGCGGCATTCGAGCAGAAAAACGAGAACGCGAACAACGAGACGCAGGGGCGGTTCACGTTCAACGCCGGCGGCGGTCTGACGGCCTTCCAAAACTTCCTGACTGGAAATTCCGCGGGCACCTGCGCGGCCAACTGCACCTATTCCGAATCCCAGAACGAGATCTACAACCGGCTCCGGTTCCAGCGGTACGAGATGTTCGTGCAGGATACCTGGCACATCCGCCCCAACGTCACGC
>JAIVJE010000185.1 GCA_020200195.1 Acidobacteriota bacterium
GCTTGCAGAACGCGCGCCTCTGGGGGACGATGACGCCTCATCAGATGATCTGCCACTTGAACGACTCGTTCAAAGTCGGCACCGGCGAACGAATCACCGGGATGCGCACCAGTCCGCTCAGCCGGACGGTCGTCAAATGGATCGCCCTCTACGCCCCCATGCAATGGCCGCAAGGCATAAGAACCATCCCCGAGGTCGATCAACAAGCCGGTGGAACGAAGCCGGTCGCGTTCGAGCGTGACCGTGACGAGCTCCTGGAGACTATGGCCAGATTCGCAGGAGCGGATCGGACCTTCCAGTGGGGTACTCATCCGATCTTCGGCCGCATGTCCGCGGCCGAGTGGCTGCGATGGGGCTACGTCCATGCCGACCACCACCTGCGTCAGTTCGGGGCGTAACCACCCGTGACGGCCACTGCCACACAAATTGAGCGTCCCGACGGCCGGGTGGAGCTTCTGCACACCGCGCGCGTTGAACGCAGCCCTCTCTACAACGAAGATCTCGCACCGGTACCCATCGCCCGACGCAACTGGACGACCTATAACTTCGCGGCGCTGTGGATCGGCATGGCGCACTGCATTCCGACCTACATGCTGTCGGCCGGCTTGATGGCCGCCGGCATGACCTGGTCGCAGGCACTGTTCACGGTCCTCCTCGGCAACACCATCGTCCTCGTGCCGATCCTGCTGAACTCTCACCCCGGCACGAAGTACGGCATTCCATTCCCGGTGTTCGCCCGCGCCGCTTACGGCACGATTGGCTCGAACGTTCCTGCCCTGATGCGCGCGCTGGTCGCGTGCGGGTGGTTCGGCATTCAAGCCTGGATCGGCGGAGAGGCGCTGCACACGTTCTTCGCGAGCGTGATACCCGGCTGGCAGGGCCTCCTGGGACCCGGGTTCAGCGGTCACACCGGTACCGAGTGGCTGTCCTTCCTGTTGTTCTGGTCGCTCAATGTCCTGATCGTGTACCGCGGCATGGATCTCCTGCGGTCTGTCGAGAATTGGGCGGCGCCGTTCGTCCTGATCATGACGGCGCTGCTGCTCGTATGGGCAGTGTCGGAAGCTGACGGCCTCGGTCCGCTGCTGGCGCAGCCGGGACGCTTCCGCACGGCCGGAGAGTTCCTCCCGGTGTTCATTCCGTCGCTGACCGCGATGATCGGCTTCTGGGCGACGCTGTCGCTCAACATGCCGGACTTCACCCGGTTCGGCCGGAGCCAGCGCGAGCAGGTCATCGGCCAGGCTGTGGCGCTCCCCACGACGATGTTCGTGTTCGCGGCGATGGGTGTGCTCATTACGAGCGCGACGACGATCATCTACGGCGAGGTGATCTGGGATCCCATCAAGCTCGTCGGCCGGTTCAGCTCCCCGCTGGTGATCGCCATCGCGATGTTCACGGCAGTCGTCGCCACGCTCGCCGTCAACATCGCGGCCAATGTCGTGTCGCCTGCCAACGATTTCGCGAACGCGTTCCCGCGGCTGATTCGGTTCAAGACCGGCGGCCTGATCACGGGCGTTCTCGGAGTCGTGATCCAACCGTGGAAGCTGCTGGCGGATCCGTCCGGCTACATCTTCAGCTGGCTGCTGGGGTACTCGGGCGGACTCGGTTCAATTGCGGGCGTGCTGATCGCCGACTACTGGATCGTCAGGCGCCGTCAGCTTTCACTCGAAGATCTGTATCTGGTGAATGGGCGATACGGGACGTGGAACTGGGCCGGCATCGGCGCGACGCTCGTGGGCTGCGCGCTCGCGTGGGGCGGGTTGATCTGGGCCCCGATGCGTCCGCTGTACGACTACGCGTGGTTCGTCGGCTTCGCGGCGGCGGCAGGTGTGTACTTGAGTCTCGCTCGGGCGACCGTCAGGCCGTCCTGAACGTTCGTCGCTAGGCGGCTGGACGCTCGATACGCACGCGGAGGCCTTCGAGCGCCGAGCCGATTTCCCGCAGTTCCTGCTCGACGGTTTGCAGCTTCTCCCCTTCGGCTCGGATGAAGCGACTGTACGGCGCGATGCCCTCGCGGATTCGGTCGCCGCTTCGCTGAATCTCCTGACCGAACTGATTGCGTAACGCGTCCGACAGCCGCTGGCGCACGCCCGCGATCTTCCGGCGCATCTCGTCCTTGGCCTTCTGGCGCTTCGCAGGCAGGATGAAGAAGCCGATGGCCGCCACCACGGATGCAAGGATGACCCCCGTCACGTCCGCGGCAGCCGTGGTGGCCGCGATCGTAACGATTGTGCCCAGGCCGAGTGCGCCTGCGCCGACCGCCGCGGCGGTCGCCACGGCGTTGCGCGCACTGTCGGCGAGCTCTCGTGCCTCCCGGCGCTGGTCGTAGGAATCGACGACGCGCTGCGCTTCCCGTCCAACTGAGTCGATGAGGCGCGTCCGGTCGTAGTGGAAGCGCCCGTTCTCGTCCTCCCCTACGATGCGGTCGCGGTACTGACGGCGCCGCTCGGCGAGATGCGAGGTGACTGCCTGCCACTGGCGCAGGTCGGCGGCGACGAGCCAGTCTACGAGCTCGCCGACCTTTCGCTCGATCTGCTGCGGCGTGTCCGCGACAACCTGCTGCTCGAACCCTTGCTGCACACGGCTGCGGTTCAGCAGGTCCATCACTCGACCGATTCTCATCGTCTCGTCGAAGTAGTCCTGTCCCCGGCGTTCCATCTCCAGGAGAATCTTGTCGATGTCGGCCATCCGGAATTCGAAGTCGCGGCTGAGATCCTGAAGATAGACCGCGAGCTGACGCTCGACTTCATCGAGCGTGCCGAAATCGTCCTTCAGCAGCATCAGCCGCTCGCGTACGACCGTGGCATGCCGGGTCGTCAGCGATATGCCGACGCCAAGCGGGTTGAGCAGCTTGAGGTGCACCCGACCAGGCGCGTCCAATGTCTGGGCGATGTATTGTTCGAGCGCCTCGAATCGGCTCGGCGCCCAGGCGGACGGCTCACCCTGCTTGGCGCGCAACGCCAGTCGCGAGCTGACGGGAAAGATCTCCGGGCTGAAACCAAGCAGCGACCGGGCGCTGTCCGCGACAAACCCACGTACCTCTTCCACCTGCCGCTCGTCATCGAGAATGTCCACCTTGTTGATCGCGATGACGATCTTCTTCCCCCAACCGCGCACCTGCTCGAGGAAAGCGCGCTCGGTCTCGGTAAAGGGGCGGTCCGCGGATGTCACGAACAACACCAGATCCGAACGGGGCACGAACTCCGCGGTGATTGTCTCGTGCTCTCGAATGATGGCGTTCGTGCCCGGCGTGTCGACGATGTGAATCTCGCGCAGGAGCGGAACGGGCGCGGTGATGATGTGAAGATTCGGTTCGCGGACTTCCCGGGCCACCGTCTCCCCGTACTGCAGGACGTTGATCTGCGCGGTCGTATCCTGAGACGGCGTGAGGATCTTCGTCAGCATCGCCTGAGGAAGCTGTGCAGGAATTGGGCCAGTAACCCCGGCTAGGGAACGTGATGCACGTGGCGGACGGCCCGAACCTCTTCAGTGCTCCAGTCCGTGTGAGGAGCCCGGTTCTCGACGAGCCATCCGTAGACGAGGCGCCCGTAGCTCTGCCATCGCATCTGCTTGGTCGCGTAATACGGCAGCAGCGCGCGCTGCAGCGCCGGCAGGTGGTAGAAGGGCACTCCCGGGAAGTAATGGTGCTCGAGGTGATAGTTCGAATTGAGGAATGCGAAATCCCAGAACCAGTGTCCCCGCATCAGTGTTCCCCACTTGGCGGGATCGTCCGGGTCGATGTCGTAATGCTGGCCGAGCCTGTTCAGGGTAAACGCGATCGGGAAGACGAAAAATACCGGAATGATGCTCGTCCGCAGAGCGGCGTAAAACCCGAAGGCATACCACAGCAACGCCAGCGCGCCGAGATGGAACACGAGCGAAATCCTCCGCTCCCACGCGATCTGCCGCTGCAGATCGGCCGGATACGTGGAGGACTCGCGCCGCGCGGCACGGAAGTAGATCGGGAACAGCGCGGGCGTGCAGTACAGGAGCTTGTACCAGCGTTTGTTGACCTTCGGCGACAGATGATGCCGCTTCGGATCGTCCTCTTCGGACCCCAGCTCCGCGTGGTGATCCAGGTGCCATCGCGTGAACTGACTGGCTGAGATCCCGCTCGGCACGGCGTAGAGAAAGGCGAGCACACGCTCCGCGACAGGGTGCCGCCGGGCAAAAACCGTATGGTGCACGACTTCGTGCAGTAGCACGGTGAAATTGAAAATGGTGAAACCCTGGACGAGCGCGAGCGGGATCCAGATCAGCGGGTCGTCGTACCGAATGAGGCCCCACGTCGCCGCGCCAAGAATGGCGAACTGACGGGCGGCTATCGCCAGATGCCGCGCCGGGCTCTTCTGATGGAGCTCGCGCATCTGGTCGCGGCTCACGGCGCCGCCCAGCTCAGCCCTGAGGCCGACGGCGTGCTGCGAATAATGATGCGATTTCAATGCCCTTTAATTGTAACCCGGCTCTCACCCTGTAGGCGGCTCCCGGACCCGCCCACTCGCGTCAGGGCCACCCCAGCCAGCACGGCCGCAGCGCCGGCGAGCTGCACGGCCCCGACCGGCTCATGGACGAACAGGACCGCGGTGGCCATCGCGACGATCGGGATCAGATTCGAGTAAACGGAGGTTCGTGCTCCCCCGATCTGGCGCACCGCCGCGTACCAGATCGTGTACGCGACGCAGAGGGCGAGGAGCGCCGAATACACGATGGCACCCCAGGTCGCGAGTCGCAGATTCAGCCACGCAACGCCGCGGACCTGTTTCCACACCGATGGGACGTAGAGCAGCGTGCCTATCGCCATCGACAGACCGGTGACGCCGAGCGGTGAATGCCGGCGCATCAGCGGACGGGATCCCAATGTGTACACCGCCCAGCAACAGACTGCGGCGACCATCAGCACGTCGCCCCTCAGCGCGCTCGCCTGCCTCCGGGCACCGTGGCTCACCACGATGTAGATGCCGGCGATCGACAGGGCGGCACCGAGCCAGTGATAGCGGCCGACGCGCTCCTGTCCCAGCAGTCCCGTCAACAGCGCGATCGTCACCGGCGTCGCCGCGAGGATGAGTGAGCTGTTCGCGACGCTCGTCAATGCAAGTCCACCGATGAAGCAGTACTGGTAGAAGAAGTGTCCGACGACTCCAAGCCCGATCAGCGCGAGCCAGTCGCGGCGCGTGAGAGGCGCCGGCGTATAGAACGTGCTCGCGACCGAATCGGGGTCTCCGGCGTCTGCAGCACCCGCGCCCCGTCGCGCTCCCAAACGGTGCAGGACGAAGATGATGCCGAGGAACACGCAGGACGCGATGATCATCCGCATGGCGTTGAACGCCTGCGGGTTCACCTCGGCAAAGGCCGTCTTGACGATGGCATAGTTGGTGCCCCAGATGATCGTCATCAGGAGGAGGAGGGCGTCAATCGGAGCGCACCGGGCGCGGCTGAATGACACGGAGGTCACGCGGAGAACTCTTGTGGAAAGATGCTCCGTGGGCCTCCGTGGGAGAAAGCCTGTTGCTCCCGGCGGCCTCAGGCAGCCGCGAACGGCTTCAGGAAGAACAGGATCAGCGAGATCACGAACACGTAAATCGCGAGCGACTCGATCAGGACCAGGCCGAGCAGCAACACGCCGCGGATGTCACCGGCGGCACCGGGGTTCCGCGCAATGGCTTCGGCGGCTGCGGCGACCGCGCGTCCCTGCCCGAGCGCGGCCAGGCCTGAGGCGATGCCGAGCGCGAATCCGGCCGTGATGATGGACCAGCGGACCATGTCGGCCGGATAGGCCGACGCGGGTTCCTGCGCGAAGACCGGTACGAAGGCGCCCGCCATCACGAACGCGAACGTCAGAACTGAACGTTTACTCACGATCCAAGCCTCCTCTGAAGAACACGCTGAGTGCAAACAATGATTCTCGAGTCAATCACGCCGCGGCCGCCGCGTGGTGACTCTGGGGCGCATCATGCCCGTGTTCGTCCACGTGGTGGTCGACGGCAACCGCACCCTGAAGGTAAATGATCGACAGCAGCATGAAGATGAACGCTGATGCTGCTCGTCGGCGACATCAGACCCGGGATGAGGCCCATGTAGTTGCTCAGCAGGATGAACAGCCCGAGCGTGGCGATGAGCGGAAGAAACTGGTGACCCTTCGGCCCTATCCATTCATCGAGGAGGCCCATCACGGCGCGAACCCCGTCCTCGATGAGCACCTGCAACTTGCCGGGGTCCTCAACGCTCAGGCGCGCGCGCATGAACAGACAGAGCGCCGTGACGAACACGACGATCAGCAGCACCATCACCATGTAGGGCGGGATCACCTCGTGGCCGGTGAAGTGATAACCGAGCGCCTCGCCGACCCGGTGGACGAGTGGGCCGAGCAGCGCGTTGACGAGCTGCACGATCCACAGCGGATGCTCGAGTTTCTCCATCAGGATTCAGGACTTTTTCACGAAGACGCGGACGGCTTCGACCGTCACCGCCGCCACGATCGAGGACGCGCCAACCAGCAGCCACACTGGATGCAGGCGCAAACGCACAATCATAACGTACGCCAATAAAGCGAGTAAAGCGTACCGCCCCACGAGTTGGAGCGCAATTCGCCATCGCGACACGCGAGTCGGCTCGTCCTCTTTTGGGGCGCTCGGCGTCAGCAGATTGGAGATGCCGGCTTTGATCGACCAATAGCTCACGGCGGTCAACACGCCACCCGCCACGACGGCCAGTGCCGCGGCATGTCGTCCCTGCGTCACGATTAATACGCCGATCGCCGTCACTCCGCAGAGCGCGATCGCGGTGTGCTCGACGCGCCGCAGCAGGGCGTCCGTTTCCACTATTTCAAGAAACGGCCGGCCGTCCTATAGACATTGATGATGCCGGCCGCGATCCCGAAAACCACGAAGAGCAGGAACAGCCAGGGCCCCGTGCCTAGCCATCGGTCGAGGTAATAGCCGCAGGCCGCGCCGATCACGATCGCCAGCACGATGGAGATACCCACCGTGCTCAACGCGCCAATGACCCGCATCGTGTCGGCGGTCGACTTCGGTGGAGGCATGGACTATCTCCCGGGCGCCTTCTTCGCCGGTTCTGGTGTGCCCGCCGAGCACGGCGGCGTCAAGTCGAATCCAGGGAGTGCCGGTGGCGGCGGCGTGGCGGCGGCAGCCTTGGGAGGCGGTGACGCGGGCGTTGGAAGCGGCGACGCGGGCGTCGGAGGCGGCGCCGGCGTGTCGCAGTCCGCGGGCTTCGCCTGTGCCGGCGCCGTCGCAGGCGTCGATGCCGGGGTCGCGTCTGCCTGCGGGCGCTGGACGTACATGGCGACACACAACGTCCCGGCCGCGGCAATTCCTCCGAGCGTGTAACCTAGTACTTTGGTCATCGCGTCTACGGTCAATGATATGCCGCCCCGTGCACCGAAGGCATCCCGGCTTACGGCGGGAGCGCCAGCGACGCGCAAACGCCTTTGTACCAACGGTTTCGGTGAACCGTCGTTTCTTGACGCTCCATCGCGCCGCCGCCTATACTGGCTTCGAGGCTCCCCGTCGATGATTCACGTGCTTCTGACGCTCGTCTTGCTGGCCCCGGCTGCGTTCGGCGACCAGACCGCCCGCAACCCGCAGGCGTCTGACACGAAGACGCGCGATGTGTACGTCAGCGTCACTGACTCGAGGGGCGCCCCCGCCCAGAACCTGACCGTGAAGGACTTCATGGTCCGCGAGGATGGTGCAGCGCGCGAAGTGCTGCGCGTCGCGCCGGCGACCGCGCCGATGCAGATCGCCGTCCTCATCGACGACAGCCAGGCCTCGACGCATGGCATTCAGCAGATGCGGGAAGGACTCGCGGCATTTGCCGACAAGCTACAGGGCAAAGGGGAGATCGCGTTCGTCACCGTCGGGGAGCGCCCGACCGCTCTGGTTGAGTACACGACGAGCGCGGCCGCGCTGAAGAAAGGCCTCGGCCGTTTGTTTGCGCGGCCGGGCTCCGGCGCGTACCTGCTCGATGGCATCATCGACGTCTGCCGCGGCCTGAAGAACGCCGTCGTCTCTGCAGAATGACGAGATGCGCAACCGCAACGTCGTGCTCGCCGACGGCACGAGCAGAACCGGCGGCCGGCGCGATCAACTGCTCACCGAGAATGCCATCCCCGAAAAGATGAAGCAGCTCGCCGACGAGCTCACACACCAGTACGTCGTTACTTACGGGCGGCCGGATACTCTGATTCCCCCGCAACGGTTCGAGGTTTCGGTCACCGTTCCGGGACTCAAGGCGCGCGCCCGGACGCGGCTCCCTTCTGGAAAATCCTGATGTCGACGGTTAGGACAACTGCAGGCGGCCGGAGGCCGCGCCTCCTCGCTGTGGCCGGCGTGATTGCGTGCGTGGGCGCGGTGGCGGCGCAACAGCCGTTTCGTGGCGGCATCGATCTGGTGTCGCTCACCGTGACGGTGATGGAGGGCAGCCGGTACGTCAGCGACCTGGCCGAAAATGAATTCGAAGTCTTCGAAGATGGCACGAAGCAGGGGCTTGTGTTCTTCTCGCGCACCCAGCAGCCGATCGCCCTCTCGATCCTGCTCGACACGAGCGCCAGCATGGAAGAGAGCCTGACGACGGCGCAGGAAGCGGCGATCGGATTTGCACGGCAACTCAAGCCGGAAGACCTGATCGAAGTCATCGACTTCGACAGCCAGGTGCGCATCCTTCAGGAGTTCACCAACGATCGCGCCGCGTTGGAGCAGGCGATCCGGCAGACGGCGGTCAACGGTTCGACCTCGCTGTACAACGCGATCTATATCTCGCTGAAGCAACTCAAGAAGGTACGCGCCCACAAAGCCGACGAGATCCGCCGGCAGGCAATCATCGTGCTGTCGGATGGGGACGACACGTCGAGTCTGGTCGAGTACGAGGAAGTGCTCGATCTGGCCAAGCGCTCCGAGACAGCAATCTACGCGATCGGGCTGCGGCACGGCGAGCAGGCGAGGCGCGAGTTCAAGGAAGCGGAGTTCGTCCTGCGTCAGCTCGCGCAGGAAACGGGCGGCAAGGCCTTCTTCCCTGGATCGCTGCAGGAGCTCGGGAAGATTTATCAGCAGATCTCAGACGAGCTGGGGAGCCAGTACTCGCTCGCGTACTCATCGAAGAATCCCCTGCGCAACGGCGCCTGGCGGCGGCTGGTGGTCCGCGTCACACGGGATGGAGTGGTGGCGCGCGCGCGACAGGGTTACTACGCGCCGTCCGGGAAGTAAGCCTCATGTATCTGCTGCCCCTGGTGCTCTACGCGGCCGCCGCGGCAGCTTATACCGCGCACTTCGGCTGGCGAGACCCGCGGACCGGCCGCCTCGCAACGGCGTTGCTCGCGAGCGGCGCGCTCGCCCACACGTTCCTCATCGGCATGCAGACGGTTCAGGTCGGACATGCGCCGCTCGTCGGCACGACCGCGGCGGTGTCGGCGTTCGTCTGGCTGCTCGGCCTGTCGTACCTGTATCTCGAGCTGAGCACCGACGAGCGCGCGATGGGCCCGTTCGTGGCGGTACTGCTCGTGGTTCTGGGGATCATTCCCGCGGTGGATCCAGCGGTCAGCCCCCGGCCACCTGTGCTTCGCAGCCCGCTCTTCACCGCGCACGTCGTCACCATGCTCTTCGCGTATGCGAGCTTCGCGCTGGCGTTCGTGCTCGGCCTGACCTACGTGCTGCTGTTCAAGGAGATCCGGGCCAAGCAGCTCGGGGTCTTCTACGCGCGACTCCCATCCCTGCAGATGCTGGACGTCATGAACGCCCGTGTCGTGACCATCGGATGGATTTGCCTGACACTCGGGATTGGTATCGGCGCGGTGTGGGCGACCCAGGTGCAGTCCTCACCGGACCCACGGGCACAGGCCATGTCGATCGCCGACCCGAAGATCCTGGTTGCACTTCTCTGTTGGGTCGTCTATACGTTCTCGTTGCTCGCGCGACAGGCGATCGGCTGGAGCGGACGGCGCGCTGCGTGGCTGTCTGCCATTGCGTTCGTGATCGTGCTGCTGAACTTCGTGCCGGTCGGGTACTTTCTCACGAAGAGCCATAACTTCTGAACATGCGACTGTTGACCGTCGGTCTCAGCCACCGCACCGCGCCCGTTGATCTGCGGGAGCGCGTGGACTTCGCCAGAGGCGGTCTCGAGGCGGCCCTCAGGTTACTGGCCGCGCGCAGCGTCGCGCGCGAGTTCGTCATCCTCTCCACGTGCAATCGCGCCGAGATCTATGCAGTCGGCGACGGCCGGCCAACCGCCGAACTGCTCGGGCGTTTTCTGAGCGAATACCACGGCGTCGCTCACGCGGATGTCGCAGGACATCTGTACGTCCATGAAGGGGACGCGGCGGCACGGCACCTGTTCCGTGTGGCGTCGGGGCTCGATTCGCTGGTGGTCGGCGAGCCACAGATCTCGGGACAGGTCAAGACCGCTTACGCCGCGGCGGCGGATCGCGGTTACACGGGTGCGCTCATCAACCGCGCGTTTCACTGTGCGTTCGCGACCGCCAAACGCGTGCGGCGTGAAACCGGCCTTGCCGAAGGCGCCGTGTCGGTCAGCTACGCGGCGATCGCGCTCGCTCGCAAGATCCTCGGCGATCTGCAGGCGCTCGACGTACTCATCGTGGGCGCGGGAGAGATGGCCAAGCTGACGGGTATCCACCTCCAGGCGCGGCACGTGCGGCAGATCACCGTGGTCAACCGCACGTTCGACGCGGCGGAGTCGCTTGCACAGACGCTGGGCGGCCGTGCGGTTCCGTGGTCGGCTCTCGGCCAGGCGCTCAGAGCCGCCGACATCGTCGTGAGTGTCACGGGATCGGCCGAACCGATTCTGACGAAGGCCCAGTTGAAAGGGGCGATGCGCCCGCGGCGCGGCCGCCCGCTGTTCATCATGGACATTGCGGTGCCGCGCGACGTGGAGCCAGACGCTGCCGACATCGAGCAGCTCTTCCTATTCAACATCGACGACCTCCACGCGATCGTCCAGGAGAACATGGCCCGACGCGGACACCAGGTCGAGAGCGCCGAGCGCATCGTCAGCGAGGAGGTCACGCGATTCTCGGAATGGACTCAGTCACGCGAGGTCGTGCCGACCGTCGTCGCCTTGCGACGACGGTTTGAATCGATCCGGCAGGCGGAGATCACTCGGC
>JAIVJE010000186.1 GCA_020200195.1 Acidobacteriota bacterium
CGAGACGATCGGCTCTCGAGCCCCTCCAGCCTCGCAGCCCCGCACGAATCGGCCGTTTACGCATACCCGGTTCGAAGCGGACGTGAGTGCACTTGGCATTCGCCATGCGCCTGTTTCTTCTCGCGCTGGGTCAGGACTGGAGAACAATGTCGATCAAACAGCGGCTTCGCACACTCACCTGCTGCGCCATGCTGGAAGCGGCGGCACTTATGGGCATGCCCATGCGCCCCGAGCACGTGCAGGATCTGATGCGCAGCCTCAACCAGCCGAAGGTTGCGTGCACCCATCCGGAGGAGAGCAATCGTGGCGACGGACCTGGACCCGATTGCCTCCGATGCCGTGATTCAGCGAGCGCCAGAGCCTTGATGAGAGACGGCCGGTTCCCCACTTCCAGTAGAATCGCCGCAGTCCCATGAGAGTCTTCCTCACACTTCTTCTCGTGTTACTCGCCCTCGTGCCTCAGGCCGGCGGCCAAGAGGCCCGGCGCCGATGGGAGATGCAACGGCAGATTCGCCTGGACAAGTTCGAGCAGATACTGCCGCAGGCCATGCGAACCCATGGCATCGACATGTGGGTCGTCGCGGTCAAAGAAAACCGTCGCGACCCGCTATGGGAGGACCTGGGCCGCGGGTATGTCTCGGGCATCGGCTATTACGTCTTCACCGACCGCGGGCGAGACCGGATCGAGCGTGCGGCGCTCGGGCCGAGCGGCTATCTCGTGGAGCAGTCCGGCGCCTATGACATCTTCGGCCCGGCCTCGACACTCGCCGCGTTCGTCAAGGAACGGAATCCACGACGCATTGGCGTCAACATCTCCGACGAGATTGGGCCCGCTGACGGCCTCTCCCAGACCATGTATCAGCATCTGGTGAGATCGCTGGGCGAGCCGTACGCCTCGCGACTGGTGAGCGCCGAGCGTTTGGTGAGCGAGTTCCGTTCGCGACGGGTCGCGTCTGAGATCGTGGCCTTCGGTGAGGCGGCCGGCATCGCGATCCAGCTTGCGGAGCGCGCGTTGTCAAACGAGGTCATCACGCCTGGCAGGACCACCCTCGAGGACGTGGCGTGGTGGCTACAGGATCGCCTCCTCGAGCGCGGCCTCGGTTCTGAATTCGACATGCCATCCGTCTACATCACCGGTTCCGACGGAATCGTCGCCACTTCCACGGCTCGCACCATCCGGCCGGGCGACGTCGTCATGATCGACTGGGGTGTGCAGCTCATGAACTTCGGCACTGACGTCAAGCGCGTCGCATACGTGTTGAAGCCAGGTGAGCTCGAGCCGACCAAGAGCATCCAGGTCGCGTTCGACAAGGCGATCGCCGTACGCGACGTGCTGAAGAAGGTCATCAAGCCCGGCATCCGCGCCGACCTGACCATGAAGGCCATGGATGCCGCGTTGCGTGCGGCCGGCTACGGGGTCATCGAGTTCAACCGGCCAAACAGCGATGACAAGACTGACGTCGTGTACGGCTTCCACCCCGTCGGCAATACGGGGCATGACATCGGACCGTCGATGACGACGTGGCAGCCCCTGCAGAGCACGTTCGAACTGTATCGGCAGCACATCTTCTCGTTCGAGTATTTCGCCTATACGCCGATACCCGAATGGGGCGGAAAGAAGTTGCGGATTCCTATCGAAGACGACGCGATACTGATGGAGCACGGGATTCAGTTCCTCCACTCGGCGAACTACAGGCTGCTTGTCGTCAGGTAAAGGACCGAAGAGAGCTTTAACCATGTCTGTTGTTCTCCTCGCTCTCGCGCTCCTGCTGGTCAGCCCCGCTCTCCGTGCACAGCAGGTCGGCGGGTGTGAAGCCGCTCGGGGACAGTTCCACCTTCTTCCAGCATTACGTCATGCGCGAGTCGCACGTCGACACCGCGGCCGCATATCTCGAAATCGGCGAAGTCAAATTCCACTTCGGCGACCACTTCGTCATTCGCTCGTTTGCCGGCCCGATAACCGGGGCGCTGCCGGTCGTGTACGTGGGGCACGGGTGGACGGTGGCGGGACGGGACATCGATCCGTATGCGGGCGTGGATGTCAAAGGGAAGGTCGTGCTGGCGCACGGACCGCGCGCGCTGCCCAAAGGAGTCGAGATCCGGCAGATCGGCGGGATCAACGTCGGTGCGAATACGGCGTTCGCCGAAGCAGCGCGGCGCGGAGCCGCGGGCATCATCTTCATTCCTCAGACCAGCGCTCTGCAGAATTGGACGCAGATGCAGGGGCAGAACACGGTCGTGCGAGCGCTCGAGCCGCCCGTGCCCTCCGCGTACGCCGCGCCGCCGGTCACTTCCGTGCTGCTCGTGCAGAAGGCAACAGACGCGCTTCTCGCCGGCGAGCGTGTGGAAGGCGCGGAGATGGTGGCACGTGGCGATCGCCAGGATTACCCGCTATCGTTTCAGCTCAAGAAGACGGTAACCCTGCACCTTCCGGTCGGATCGACCACCGATCACCGCCCCTACAACGTCGTGGGTCTGATGGAAGGGAGCGACCCGTCCTGAAGAGCGAATACATCACGATCGAATCGCACCTGGACGGAGCCGTCGGCACGCGTACGGCTGACGGCGACGACGTGTACAACTCCGCCGACGACAATGCCTCCGGCAGCTCGGCGAACCTGGCCATTGCCGAGCGGATGATGACCGGGCCCCGGCCGAAGCGGTCCGTGATCTTCATCTGGGACAGCGGTGAGGAACGGGGCCTGTGGGGAACCCGCTATTTCGTCCATCGGCCGCCCGTGCCGCTCGAGAAGATAGTGGCGCACGTCAACATCGACATGATCGGGGCGAGCCGCGCACCGGGCTCTCCTGATGTCGAGGCTGCTGGTGCCACCGGACCGAATGAGGTCTACCTCATCGGCCCCGGTGTGCTGAGCGCGCAGACTGACGCGCTCCTGGAACGGACGAATCGCGAGTATCTGAATCTTCGCTTCAACCGTGACCACGATCGCGCCGACAGCGAGTTCTTCTATCCCCGCACCGACGCGGGGCCATTCCTCGAGCGGGGTATCCTGACCATCGGATTCACCACTGGCATCCACGCTCGTTACCATGCGCCGTCGGACGAAGCGCGGCATCTCGACGCCAAGAAGATGGAAGCCATTGCCCGGACGGTGTTTATGGTGGTCTGGATGCTCGCCGACTCTACCGAACGCCCGCGCATCGACCGGAGCATCCCGCCCACAGTGCTTCGATACCAGTAGGAACAGACCGCGGCCGTCCGCCAACACCTCTGGCGCGTCTAATTCCCTGATGTGACGGGAAGACTCTAGGAAGGGAGCCTGTGATGAATCGGACATCAACTCTGGGACTGGCGATGATGCTCGCGGCCTCGACGGTCGGCGCGCAGCCGCAGGAGGCGCGGACAACGACCGAGACCTGGACCGGCTGGTTTTCGGACAAGCTTTGCGCGCGCGTGAGGGATGAAACGCCGCGCCCCAACGGGACAGTATGCGTGAAGAAGTGCCTCGACGAGGGAGCGACGCCGGTTTTCATCAGCGAGCAGGCGAAGGCTGTTTTCGACGTTCGAAATCACCCGACGGTGAAGGATGACGTCGGCTACTACCTGCAGGTGACCGGCATCGTGGATTCGAAGGCCAGGACGATCTCGGTGCAGTCAGTGAAGCGGCTTTCCGAGGTTACCGCGATGTGCGGGATCCGGAAGAAAGGTGCGAAGCAGAAGTAGTGAGCGCCGCTGACTGGCTCGCTCCAGCGAGCGCGGGTTCTCGAGGTGTTCGATGTGGACGTGCGACTCCTGGATGTAAACAGCATTCTCGAACACAAACTCGCGACGCTGGCCAACGCCTCGGGCGCACGACCGGTGGAGGAGCAGCACTACAAGGACGCGATGTTGCTCCGCGCGCTGTGCGGCCGGCCGGTGCCTTCCATCGCAGCATCGCATCTATGTAAACGCGGGTACTCTCGAGCGTCGGCTGGCTGAACTGCCGGATTGAACAAGCATCTGGACCCGTCGGACCGATACGGTCTCACACCCTCGGCCGCGTGCCGCCAGACGGTGCCGGAGATAGTGGAGGAGTTCTGTCCCGCCCGCGTGAGGCTACTCGGCCAACCAGCGCGCGACGACTCTGCTCGTCGGTCGGGATGGCCGCGGCGGCACGTACAGAGTCATCGCCGGCAACACCTGCTTGTGCGGCAGCCTTTCGAGTATCGTCCGCTCGATGGTCGGGTCACAGATAGGGAATTGCGCCGCTTCGTACAAGATGACGGGGTGCCGGCCCGGGTAGTGACGTCGAAGCACCTGGGTCAGCACGCGCAGACGCTCAGGGCGGCATGACATACCTTCCCGGACACTCGCTTCACCGAGAAGTCCCACTTGCCACAGAATCAACGCGCTCCCGGGATCGAAGCGCCGCCGCGCCGCCAGAAAATCCGTGGCCTCGAAACTCTGCCACCCTCGTCCCGTCGAGCTCACGCTGATATCGGCAAATAGACAGTCTTCGGCGGACACGCCCGGCAGCATCCGGGCGGCAAACCCCTCGCGGCGTGCCGTCGTCAAGGCTTCGCGTGACGGTTGCACCAGCACGCCCGGATGACCGTAGAACGCGGCGCAGACCTGCAGACCTCCTCTGACCGATTTGAGGATCCGATCCGCGATTTCGGCGTAGGTGTCGTGCCGCGGGCGGCCATCCGAGTAACTGTTCCCGAGACTTTCCGCCGATGGATTGAGCTCACGAAGCCACTCGGCAACCGCTGGATTCGGGACCAGGTAGAACAGCTTTTCAGCCCGCTGAATGTACTCCAGCGCCTCGACCGTGATCTGCCTGACGAGTGTGATGCCGGTGCCCACGATGATGAGCGAGCCGCGGCGTGCGGCACCGGCCACGTGTCGAGTCGGGTTCATCAGTTCTTCTTGCGCGCGGGCTTCGATGGCTTCTTCGGTCCCGGTCTCCCCGGTTTGCCCGGCTTGGCGGGTTTCCCCGGCTTGCCGGGTTTCGGCCTGCGAGGGGCCGGCGGACCCTCGAAGG
>JAIVJE010000297.1 GCA_020200195.1 Acidobacteriota bacterium
GTTGTAATAGGGCTGTTCCGCGTGGCCGCCTTGAGCGACGAAGTGTGGGCCACGGATTTTCGTCGGCGTGCTCTGCCAGATCACTTCCCGAATGTGGCGTACCTGTTCGCTCTTCGCCGCCGCGACCTCGAGCGCCGCGTCCAATTCCACTACCGCATCGCGCAATGCGCGCTCACCGATCGGCCGACGCTCCTCGTGCATGCGCTTGTGCTCAGCGAGGAGCCGCTGTTCCGCTGTGCGAATCTGCGGCGTGAGTTCCTCCTGCTCGATCATGAGGTCCTCAAACGCGCGCTTTTCCCGCAGCGTCTGATTGCCGACCCCTGGGTACTCTGCGACTTTCTCCGTGATCTGCCGCGACCGAACGCGTAGCTCATTCAGTTCTCGCGTCGCCTGGTCGACCGCGGCATCTGGAGCGGCGAGCACGTGACGGAGCTCGTCGAGCGATAGCGATTCCTTGGCGGTGCGCGTCTTCGTTATCGTGCTAGCCATGCGTCGATCCCCTCCTGTTGCGCTCTCATGGTTCGTTCTGCGTCGCTCAGCTTATCGAGCCTCTCGTCCAAGGTGGCAGGACGCAGATGGTCCTGGACTCGCTCAAGGGCCCGGCGAATCGCTCCAGCGGCCGCGCGTCCGCCCTTTAGGCTGGATTCTGCCGCCGCACGCAGCGCCCGGTCGCGCTTGAAATCCGGGAGTTCGCCGCGTTCGTACGCGCGGAGGTGCTCTGTGATGAAGTCGTCCCATCGCGCCAGCGCGATTTGGCTCCGACCGATCGCCTCCTGCGCCTGTGCGGCCGCTAGTGAGACCGCAAGCGGACGTTTAGGGAGGGTGTCAACAATGTCTCGCGCGATCGTCGCCGCACGTGCTGCCGCGCTCACAGATCGACGGGCGAGTTGGGCGATTCCCTCTGGTGTCATTGTTTTGATAGTCCCTTCTCTTCGGTGGGGCATTACGCCACCAGCCCCGCGCGCTTCCCGCTCCGGATCATGCCTTCCCAGAGCGCCATGCCGTCGAGTTCAATCGTCAGTCGCGTGTCCCCGTCAGACGCGTCCGCCTGCGACGACTCGCGCCGCTGCGGCGCGCGCTCCAGTCGGCCCGCGTTGAGGTCGGAGATGTTGCGCGTGCCGAGTGCCGCAGCGGCACGTCGATTGAGCACCGCTTCGCCCGTCTGGAGGATCGCCGGCACTTCATCGGGCAGCAGCCCGTTGTGCGCGATGATCGGGAACGGCAAGACGTTCGCCGTGCCCGCGTGGTAGGTCCGTGGCGGTGCGCTGAAATCCGGCAGGTCGTCGATGTCGAACTTCACCGGGATGCGGACCTGACGTCGGCTCAGATCGTCGAGCGCGCCACCGACGCCGCGCGTCAGCGCGTTCGTCAGGCGATCGATCGCCGCCGTGACCTGATCGAATCCCTGCGTCATCGTCTTGGCGAACGTCATCCCCTCGACGTCGGCCTCGGTGAACTTTTTGCCAGCGTCATCGACCAGTAATCCAAGACGCGCCAGGTCCGCCAAGACAGGCTTCATCGCGCTGGGGATTTCCGTCCCGGAGCGGATCGCGGCCTGCACCAATTTCGAGTACTGGTCCGACTGCTTTTCGAGGACCGTGGTGTAGTCGACGCCGATCATCTTCAGGATCTGCGTCTTCTCGAACAGCGCATCGAACTGTTGCGCGAGCTGTGCGTTGCGGTACTTCTCGCCCGCGTCCTCCCACGTCAGCCCGTATTCCTGCAGGACCTCCTTCGCCCGTGAGAGTCGTTCATCCTGCAGCCCGAGCGCGGCGTTGACCGCGTCAATCGCAGCTTTCGCCTGTTCGGGGTTGTTGCGGCCGACGCCCTGCGTCAGACGGATCCAGAGCTGCTCGCCGGCGGCGCCGAGCGTGAGGAGCTTGTCGTGCAGCGCATCGAAACCACCGAAGTTCGCGGCGAAGTCCTTCACGAGATCGCGCCCGCGGTTACCGAAGATCCCGTCCAGGAACTCGGTCACCTTCCCGAGGAGTGGCCCCAGGAGCGATCCCACAAACGGCAGCACGGCTTTCGCGGCGCCCCCGAGCCATCCACTCAGTGCGGCCGCGGCGCCGTCCTTGGCCGTCGTGAGGGACTTCGACAGGCTGGTCATGAGCTCCGTTCCGATGAAGCTGCCAGCGGCCGCTATCGGGTTGCCGCCGCCCTGGAAGGCACCGATCAGCGACTGTGCGAGTCCCTGCCCGAAGGTCGCCATTTTCTCGTCCCACGTTTTGATCACGGGGTCCGTTAGAGACGTGCCGATCTTGCTACCCGTTTTCGCGGCGTCCAGGTACAGCTGGTCCTTCTGCGCGTCGGTGAGGACGATCGGCTTCAAGGGCTGGAAGAGATTGCCCATCTTCGGCAGGTAGTCGATCTGGTCGACCCCAGTCATCTGCTCGTTGATGTTCATTGCGGCCGCGCTCTTGACCCACTCCTCGCTCGATGTTTTCGGCAGCGCGATCACCTTCTCCATCGTGAGCGTGAGCGCTTTCGCCTCGCCATGTACTTTCTTGATCGAGCCGAGGCCGGCCGCTTGCAACGACCCGAACTTCCGTTCCACCGCGTCGAGCGCGGTCACCAGCTCCTGCCGCAACGCGGTGTCGCTGAGAATCTTGGCTTCTGACCCGGGCTCTTTCAGCGCGGTCGCCCACAGTTTGGCCTGCTTGACGATGTCGACGCCGTTCACGCGGTCGTTCAGGGTTTTCAGTTGGTCCGCGAGAGCTTTAGCCGCCTGGACCGCTTGCTTGTCAGCGTCAGCCGCGAAGAGGGTTTTGTCAGCGCGCTCCACCTGCGCCTTCGCGTTGCCCGTCAGCGCGGCGGTGGTTTGCTCCACGCCGGCGACGGCGCCCGGTGCGGCAACCGACACGGTCTTCAGTCCTTCCGCGGCCGCCCTTGTGCCCTCGCTGAGTCCAAGCCATCGCCGGAGCCAGGTGTCATCGTCTTTCTTCGTCAGCGTCTCGATGAAATTGCCTTCCTTCCACGCCGCCCAGAGGTTCCGGATGCCTTCGATCGCTTTCGGCAGCGCGAGCGCCAGGCCGCCGATCGCCGCAGCGGCCAGCCCGATCGGTCCTGTGAGCACCGTGACGGCACCGGAGAGCAATCCGGCGCCGGTTGTGCCGGCCGCAAACCAGGGGACGATCGCCGCGACGGACGTCGTGAGCGATCCGAGGATTACGAGTACAGGGCCGATCGCGGCAACCAGGGCGCCCATCCCCAGCAGGATCGTCTGCATGGTCGGACTCAGATTCGCGAACTTCTCAGCGAGTGTTGCGACCCATCCTGCAACGGTGGTGAACGCCGGCATAAGCCGCTCGAGCGCCTCGATCATGCGCGTGCCGATCGGCTCGAGCGCCAACGTCGCCTGCGTCTTCAGGAGGGTGAGCTTTTCCTTGAATCCATCCGTGGCGCCGGCGGCGCGGTTGATCGTCTCGGGTCCGCTCTTCAGCGTGGTCAGGAGGCCGTCGATTTCGAACCGGCCTTCGAGGATCGCCGCCGCCATGTCGGGCCCGGCCTTCCGGCCGAAGATCTCCATCGCAGTCGCCGTCGCGGCAGACCCAGGAGCCAGCTCTTTGATTTTTGCGATCGTCGCGTCAAGGCCAGCGCGTAGTGGAACGTTCTCGGCTGCGAACTTCCCGATCGCGATGCGCAGCGATCCGAGCACGAGCTCGGTGTTGACGCCTTCCTGATGCCATTTGCCCATCAGCGCGGCGCTCTCTTCGAACGAGAACCCCATCTGACGCAGCGGCGCGCCGAACTGCACGAGCTTTTCCGTCAGCGCGCTGAAGCCGGCCCCGGTCGTCTGTGATGTACGGAACAGGAAATCCAGCGAGCCCGCCTGGTCCTTTGTTGCAATAGACCAATCGCCGAACAACCGCGCAGCGCCGGTGACGTTGGTCGAGAGGTCCGTGCCGGTCAGCCTGGAGACGTTCAGCAGCTGCGTGCTGAGTCCCTCGAGCGCGCTCCCGGTGGCTCCGGTGGCCTGGTGGACCTTGCCGACGGCGTCAGCGGCCTGCTGGAGCGACACGGGCACCGTGCTCGCCACACTCTTGAACGATCCCTCGAGCGACGCGAGACTCTCGCCGGTCTTACCCGTAGTCGATCGGATCGTATCGAGCGCGTCGTCGACCTGGAGGGCTGCTGCGATTGCCGCGCCGCCGACGGCGACGAGCGGGAGGGTGAGCGCGGACGTGAGGCCGGCGCCAACCGATTTCATCTGTCCGCCCATTTTCGTGAGCGTCTTTTCGGTCTGCTCCATGCCACGCGTGAGCGAGTCGTGATCCCACAGCGTTTTTATTCCGATGTTGAGGGTCGCGATTGCGCCCGTCACTGGCTCATCTCCTCTTCGATCGTCTTCCCGGCGGCCACCATGCGCGCGACATGCGGCTGCTGCTCAGCGGCTGCGGCAGGCCCCATGAACGGATGCGCCCCGTGTCGCACGGTTCCGAATTCCAGGAACGCGCCGTAGAATCCGCGCGTCGTCACGCCGACGTTGACCGCCCCATCCTCACCGGCCACCGCGACGATCTCCCCTTGCAAAACCCCGCGGCGCTTCGGCACGTTCGCGCGCGCCGTCGAGACCACGCGGTCGCCGGTAGCGGTGTTCACGGTTCCGGCGTGACGACGCACAACGTCCGGCAGCTTGCGCACCGCCGCGCGCAGCTGGTCGAGCCCGTCGATGCGTACGTCGTTTGCCATTACCCCTCGGTCTCTGCGTCCAGCTTCTCGAGGTACTCGGCCTGGCGTTTCAGTTCCGCTCGACCTTTCGCCACTTCGCCTTCAAACGCGGCGATCTCGGCCTCCGAAAGGGACCCCGTCTTCAACCGAGGAAGGATCGTCGTCTCAATCGACTCCGTGATGCCGAGGACCTGCTCGAGCATCGAGACGGCCGCCCCGCGCCAAATATCCCGCTGCTGTTCCAGTGTGTAGGCCATGTACTCCTCCGGTCCGAAACCGACGCGTTTGAAAACCCCGGGTTGAAAACCTTTGAAAAACAGAATCTCTCGCTACGAGCGGGGACCGGTTTTCCTAAGCAGATCGGCGACTTTGCCATCCCCCCCCGGGGGTCACAGTGACGCTGCGTTCCGCCGCTGATACCGTTCGCCCTGAGACTTCACACCGTGGCAACGGTCGCACGCCGAACCGTGGTTTCCCGGATCCCACATCAAGCCTGAATCCCCGCGATGCGGCCGCGCATGATCGACAATCCTTGCCGCGGTGAGCCGTCCTTCGCGCACACAGATGGAGTGCTCGCGGAACCGGCCGTCGCCACACCACGGATTCCGCCGCAGAAAATCGCGCGCGTACACTCTCCAGCGGCTGGAATAACCGCGTTCTGCCGCCGGCCGACGCACCTGGCGCTCGTGTACGGCCGCGTGCTGTTCGCATCGTCCGCGTTGAACCGCAAGGTTCGGACAGCGTGGAACCGCGCACGGTCGCCGCGGCCGTAGCGGCATTTACCGGTTCTCGATTGCGAGCTCGCCGCTCAGCGCATCACGCAAGATCCGGCGGACGACGGTGGCCTCGGTTTCCCCTTCGCTCCGCGCGCGGCGCTTCAGCGCCTCGACGATCCGATACGGTACGCGGGTGCCGAGTTGAACTCTGCGATCTTCGACGTTGGTGCCGTGAAACACTGGGTCTGCCTCCTTCAAGAGTGGTAACACTCGCTTTTTCCAGAGTAACGATGTGTTACCGCTTTGTCTCGTGCGGTGTACGTACACCGTCGACCCCAGACTCATTTGCTGCGCGGCCTCTGCTTCTGAAACGCAGTGAACGCGTCCGTCTCTGCCGGCTTGTCGAACAGCTTTACCCGTCCGCGCGCCGCCGGCGTCAATCCGAACTCCACCAGGAATGTGCGCAGCGCCATGCGTCCCTGTCGCACCTGCGTCGTGTAGCGCGCCTCGAGCTGCCGGAGCTTCGTGATCTCCTGGAAGCACTGCACGAGCTCGGCGCCTTCCAACCCCGCAAGGTTCTGCTCGAGGATTTCGATCGACGCTGCGGTTTCCGCCTGCGTCTGCTCGATCGCTTCGGTTTCGGCGAACAACCGGCAGTACTGGTAGAGCGCGGCGTCGTCGACGACCGACAGCGAGCCGGACTTCGACAACCGGTCGATCATGCGCTGCCACTCATCCAGCGCCGCACCGGTCAATTCCTTCGGTGAAGTGGGGATCCCCTTCGGCGGGTCCGGGTTGCGGTGGGAATGGCGATCCCGACGGAACGTGCCGGCCACTTCATGCTCACGACGTGTCTTTGGAGGTCTAGCCATGACGATGTACGTACATTTCCCCCGAGCGTTTCCCGTAATGACTGCGCAAGAAGTTGCTTCCGCAGGAGTAGTCGAGCATGTCGCCTAGAGTTCTCTTTCCCCCCCGGGGTCGGGGGTGTTCTTCTGCTCGAGGCGGTGGAGATGCGTGCGCGCCAACTGCGCCGTCTTCGGATCGAGCTGCATGATGATCTTGTCGTAGCTTCGACGTCCTGCTGCACTCGATCGACGATCGCGAACAATCGGCTCTTGACGCTGGCGTCGATCTTCGGCAGTTTCGTGGACGAGCGCGCTGAGTGCTTCGCGCACGATCGCGCTGATGCTCGCTTTCCCCGTGCTGGTCGCGAACGCCGCACTCGCCTCGAGTAGGTCTCGCTCTTCTTCGGGAGACAGCCACAACGTGATCCGTCTGCCGAGGCGTTGCGGTCCTGTGGAGGAATGCTCAAACGTCAATATAGCCAGCCAGGCGTTGGTCTGCGATGAACTGCTGATCCCATTGAGCTTCTTGCGCTCGATCAACATCGGCGATTGTCGGCAAGATTGGAAGTCTTACGGATATCGCTTCGAGCCAAGCCGCGTGCGCTCTGTGACGCTCAGCGTAGTCAGAGATGCGCGTTTGTAGGTCTGCCGAAGAGAGGCATCGCCGGCAAATGGTGTCCGCGAGTTCCTCCCCGTCCACGGTCACGAATGCATTGACGCCGCGGTCACCAAACCCGCCGCAGAAGACGCAGCTCCGGCGCACGCCGGTGTGTTTAAGCTGAATCGTCACGCTCATTGCCGTTTACCTCCGTTTCGTGGTTCCGTCCCGTGGCCGAGCTGTGGACATTGCCTTCACGACGTCCTCGCGCGGGCGGCCGCTTTGAGGTCGCCTTCATTCGGTCCGCGAACTGAATGCCCAGAAATGTCAGAACCCACACTGTCCAAATTCGCCATTTACGTGTGATGACAAATCTGGGCAACAACAACCGTTGGGTCGATGTGCTCAGCAACGCTGTAATACCAGCGGCTCTTGTGCTCGCTGATCTCAACCTCGTCACACGTCAGCACGCCCAGCATGTGCAGGGCCTGGAGTTGACGATCAACGGTCATACGGGGCTTCTTTAGGCGCGCTCTGACGTCGTGCGTCCGCGAGTGTGGATGCGACGCGAGGTCCTCCAGGATGGCCAGGCGTAGCGGTGGCATCGAGTCTCGTGCGCAGCGAAGCGCCAGCCGCAGGGCGTCTGCGCGATCCATTCCGATCGCCATCGCGCCGCGCATGATCTGTACAAGTTGCTTCGCGAAACGTGTCGGTGCTTCCGGCGCATGCGCGTCTAGAACGTCGCCGCGGTAATCGAACTCTACGGCCGTGCGGCACAAGGTCACCACGTCGGCCGCCTCGCCGATGGCGACGTAGTCTTCAGCGGTCAGCGCGAGGAACACAGGGCAGCCGTTCAGGACCGCGAGCGCACGCTTCACAACGTCGGCCAGCTCGCGGCGCATTCTGTCTTCGTGCCCAGTGTTGAACATCGCGCGTTCCCGAGCAGCTTGGCGACCGACGGACGAATCCATCCGGAGCACCACGAATCGATCGCCCATGCTCGCCGTGACAGCGTGGTGTGTGTCCCAGGCCGTTGTGACCGCACCGATCACGGCGAGCCGACCGGTCCAGGTTAGCGACTTCCCGCCGTCAGCGCCGATGTTCCGCTCCCATCGCCCGTCATACACTTCGCGCAAGGCAGCAAGGACGGAGCTCCTGGAGTCACGATGCATCGCGAGAATGCTCGTCATGTCCTTGATCACGAGCACGCCCCGCGAACCCAGCCGACGGAGTAACCCGCCGGTCGCGTCTTTCCCCTTGTCCCGGGCTGGCGTACCTGACAGCAACGCGCCCTCTGAACTGATCGTCGATGTGACGAGCGCCCCGCTGCTGGCGAGCGACTGTATCGTCTCCGTCTTGGCGGCTCCTGGTCCCGAGATGACGAGCAGCCACGCCGGATCACCCTCAAGTTGTTCCGCGGCTGCGGTCGCGATGACGGCATCGATGGCGGCCAGATCGTACTCGTCACCAAGCCACCGCCGGAACACCGCGTGGACATCGGCGAGCGCACGCGCACACTGCGCATCGCGAATCACCCGTGCGGTGACCGTGCTCATACTCGCCAGGCTCGCCTCGTCTCGACCAAGACTTGAAAATGGCGCGCGCGAAGTAGGTCGTGTTGTCGCTGAAGCGCCCGCAGGGCATGGATTGCCTCCTGCGCCAGTGCGCGGTAGCTCTCGGCTTCAACGATCGCGGCTATGAGGACGTCGTCTTCGGCGAACGCCTCGCCCTGCAGCGGCTGGAGGTCCCACTGAATATCAACGTCGGTCAGCTCGTGTTCGATCGTCGAAGGTGGCGCCCCCCGCCGCGCTCACTGTGCATCCTCTTGTGGCGCGGATGCCCCTGCAGCCTCACTCCACGCCGCGGCGAGCGCTTCAACCTCCCAGCGCGCGAATCTGATCGCGCGAATCCCCGGTAATCGCACGGCATGCAGTAAGCCTTCGCGGCGCCAAATTTCGATCTGTGACTGACTCACGCCGAGCGCGATCGCGGCTTCGCTGCACCGGTACAGCAGTGGTGTCACGGTAACCGGCCGATCGGTAGTGTCCGTCGCCATGTCGACTACGCCGCTGTTGTGGACCGGCGTCCGCGGGATGCGCCAAGCTTCAGAAAAGCCAGGAGATCGCTTCTCCGCACGAGTCGGACTCCTGTCGCGGTGCGCTGCGCCGGCAGCCGCTCGTCATCGATCCATGCCTTCAGCGTCTGAACGGTGACGGCGGCGAGCCTCGCAGCGGGCCCGACGGTGAGGAGAAGATCGTCCGGTGTGTCGATGGGTTCCTTCGTCATGGGAACCCAAGGGTAAATGAGGTCTAACGGTGAAAGGTATGTACTTAGTTCGTGAACTCGGTAACCGTAACCGATTACACGTCAGCGCCGCCGGGCCCGATCCATCAACGCGGCAACCTTCACGGACAGAACTCGTTCATCGTCGTACTTCGCCCGGTCTAGCTTCACGCGTCGATAACTCTGGCGAATTGCCTGCGTGCTGACCCGAACGCCCGTTACTTCGAACCTGTAATTTACGGTTTCCTTGTACGCCTCATTGAGTGTGGCGCCCTGCTTCACGAATGCACACACGTCGGCATACCGAGCCTCGTCCTCGGCCATGGCCTCGAGCCGTTTTCGAACGTTCCCCGTCCGATTCACTGACTCGCGCGCGAGCGATTCAAGGACGGCGGCACGGAGCGCACTGACGAACCAGTCGGTGCTTGGCTCGATACGAAAAACAGAGAATTGAAGGCAAAACAGGGCGTCCAGCAGCGCGGTCTTGTCGCCGGCTTTGTACCGAGGGGCGAGCTCAGTGAGTTCGCCAAGTAGGTCCCTGAGGTATTCATCGCGGCTCTCGACGGCCGTCGTCGCCGTTGTGGCGGGTGTCGCCATGGTGCTGCCTCCTGGCGCAGCGATCGGCTCCTGGATTGAGAGAATCGACGGGCGACTGCGCCCAGGAGAGCGCAGGTTCGGGTGATCTGCCCTAGCCCGCCGAAAGTTCAGTGTGCCCGTACGCGTGCCCATCGGGCCTGCGGCACTATACAAAACTATGAGTGTTTATGGGGTGGGCACACGATGGGCACACGGCGATGAATGGACGCGGCAACCTCCTTAGAATCATCGCGCTACCGCTTGCGGCGCTTCCCGTTCGCAACGCGGAGGTCGGGAGTTCGAGCCTCCTGCCGTCCACCACTTTTCGCTAACAATTCCTTCAACTCGGTCAGCGCGTCATCCGGCGCGTTGTCGCCGTGTGCCCATCGTGTGCCCACGGAAAACGTGTCGAGCGCGTCCAGCTTCCGTTCCTCGGTCGGATGCGTGTACCGCGCGAGCATGCGCGTCGAGCTGTGCCCGCTCACGGCCATGACGGTGTAGTCGTCGATGTTCTCCGCGATCATCCGGCTGAGCGCGGTATGTCGCAGCGTGTGGAGCGTGACGTCGCCCGTTCGAATGCTGGCGCGATCGAGCGCGCGGCGGAACACGTGCGCGCAGCCGTTCACGGTGTAGCGGTCCTCCGTCGTCGCGTTCGTGAAGACGTAGGGACGCCCGGGGACGCGCGGTAAAGCGTCCAGGACGGCGATCGCCGCTCCAGACAGGGGAATCCTGCGGGGGCGCCCGTTCTTGGTCTCCAGGAACGTCAGGGAGCCTTCCGCGACGTGTTCCCAGCGCAGGCCCAGCAGCTCGCCGACGCGGGCGCCGGTGATGAGTGCCAGGACGATGACCGCCCGCAACTTCCGCGGCGCCGCCTCAAGCAGCCGACGCTGTTCATCGGGTGTGAGGATGCGCGTCCGGCGGTTGTCGACCTTCAGCCGCTTGACGCCCCGGGCCGGCGAGTCGAGCAGCTTCCCCCATTCGACGGCCTTCGAGAGGATCGATTTCAGGGTATCGAGCTCCCGGTTGACAGTCCCCGGGCGCAGCGGCTTGGATGCGCGCTTCTGGCCGTGCGCCCGCCAGCGGCCGGCCAGGCGATCGCGCATGAATTGCTGAATGCGGTGTGGCGTCAGTTCGTGCAGGATGACTGACCCGAAGGCACGATTCAGCGTCTTCAGGATCTCCCGGTCGCGATCGGCGCTCCGCTTGTGCAGGTCCGCGTGGTCCTTCAGGTAGATGTCCGCGAACTGCCGGAACGTGATGTCCGGCTGCCGGCGGATCCCGTGTCGGCCCTCGAGGATGCGCGCGCGCTCGCGCGCTTCGATGTCCTTCGCCTTCTGCTTGTCGGCGGTTTCCGTGGTGTCCCGGTATCGTCGGCCGTTTACGCGGAAGTCATAGAACCAATAGTGCTCACAGCGCGGCGAGCCGTCGCAACGCAGAGGATTCCGCTTGCCATTTGGCAGCGTTGAGTCGGCGGTACGGCTGCAACGCTTCCGGAGGCTCATCGACCGTTCCCAGTACCGTGCGGCCACGGTACTTCGTGCATCGGCTTGAAGCACACCGGACACCGCACTTCACCGTTGAAACCCGAGAACGACAGCCACTCGTGACTGAGTGTCCCATCCTGCCCACACGTACCACAGAGATAGAGCTGACGCGTGCTGTCTGGCCGATCCGGGAGTCGGTCGACGCGGTGTGCGGGATCGTACGAATTGGCAACAATGGCTGACGGTCCGCCCGACGGAATGTACCGAGAGACACGGACGGCGATTTCTTTCGGCTTGTGGTCTTCAATACTGACCGACAGCCGAACAACCTTCGGATCGGCCTTTTCGGTCATTCTTCTGTCCCTTTCAGTAGCTTTAATGCGGCCGGGTCGCCGCAGAGCAACTCCACGTCAGATGCCCGCGGCGGGTCGTCCTGAAGTTTCGGCGAAAGGCTACGGAACCACTGTTCGTCATGGAGGCGAACGGCAGTGGCGGGGGTGAAGTACAGCCGAATGCTGCCGTCAGGCGCCGACTGTTTGTCTTGAAAGACGGCCCATCCCAGCTCCCGCTTGGCTGCGTTCCAGACTTCACCAAACCAGTCCGGCAGATTAAATACGGTCTGCTCGATGTCATACTTCCCGCCCGGAACGAGCGTCACCACGCGCCAGCTCTGATCCCAGGAGCCTGGCCGCGGCTCATTGACCGGGATGATATCTGGCGTGAAGAGCGTGTAACACCGCGCACAGAAGAGTCCCCCACCGGTCACGTCTTTCAGGTAACGCTGTTCGTGACGATCAGCAGCTACGCAACCAGCAAAGAGATCCTGCCGATCACTTCCAAATTCCGCGGCCTTTTGCTCGACATCCTTGCGCGTCATGGGCGTCATCGGTTCCGCCCTTTCGTTCGTCCGGTGCTCAGGCGATCGAGCGAATCTCGTTTGACCATCAGGTCGACAACCGGCGTACCTTCTTCGTCCAGTGGCGAATCGTCGATCAGTTCATCGATAAGAGGTTCGAGCGTTGCCCAGGCGCTCCGGTTTTCACGCAGCAGCCGACGAAGCTTCGTGACCCTGGCATTCAACCGCTTCGTGAGCTGCTCCGCCTCCTCCGACTCGACTTCGTCCTCATCCGTCCACGAATCATCCGTGTGCGGCAGAGACAGGACGTGATCGCGGGCGCCTTCGGACAGGAAGGAGCGGTGCCATTCCATCCGCGATTGAGTCGATCGCTTCACGGGTCCAGTGTTCGACTTCTGGAATGTCGAGCGTCGGGCTGTACCGTCCATCGCGGCTCCAAGGGTGAACCCAGAACGAGCGCCGCGGTCCGCTCGAGCGCCGCTCGATCTGTAGGCGTGTGGTTTTGAGGAAAGGGGCGGCCAGGCGTTGCCCGGTCGAAAATGAGATGAGCATGTGAACCTCCTTTGCGGGGTCCACGTGCTACATTTTCGTAGCTTGCGGGGACCCTGCTACATCCAGGGTTGCCGGGGGCTAGGAGCGTTTGCGGGTTCCGGCCCGCGGGCGCTCCGTTTTCACATTTACACCTTGCTTCTCGAGCCACGCACGTAGCGCGCGGCGGATCTGTTCGCTGTACGGCGTGCCGTGCCGTTCCCGCTGCAGCTCCATCGCCTCGAGGAGCGCATCGTCCGGACGGAACGTGAGCACGCGATCAGGTGTCATATGACTGTATGTATTACAGGTAACACGCACCCGCCGTCAAGTAACGATTGCGGTCCCGTGGCGGCGGCGGTGATCCGGCAAGCATTGCTGGACGCGCAGTCTTCGACGTTGCCGTCAGCGATTTGTGCACAAGCACGCTGGTTTCTCAACGGCAGCGACTGGTTCTGCTTCTGGTGCAACGTCGCCCGCCTCGATCCCGTTCACGTTCAGAAGCTCGCCGCCGGCGTCCTGGCCGAACACGACGCGGCATCATCGCCGCTCCGCCACTCCGCCTGACGCTTCGTCTCCGTCCGCGCTTGTCCTGACCAGCGTCCACGCCAGCATCAGCAGCACGAGACCGGAGTACAGAAGCATCCACGCTGCGCCCACGAAGAGGTAGACCGCGGCGCCGATACACAGCGCCGCCGCGACCAGCAGTAGGTCTGCAACCATTACGAACTCATCGCCGGTAACGCTCGGCGAGCCAAACGGCAGCCGGCTTGTTTTTTGGTTTCGCTTTGATTCGCACTCATACCATCGCCTCCAGTTCGGCGAGCTCGTCCTCGATGTCGCGGTCGCGGGCCTCGAGGTCCGCACTCGTAGCTCGCCAGGTCCAATATTTCGTTTGCGGTGCAAGCCAGCCGCTGGCCAGCCGGGCGCCGGCGCGCACGTGCACAGCGCACAACTCCGCGTTCAGCACGGTGCGATGGCGCACCGGTGGTAATGACCAGGCTGCCTCGCGGACGCGGTACCGGAGCACGAGACCCAACGGCTCCGCGCACGCGGCGTGTAGCAGCGCGAGTACACCCGGTAACACGTCCCACGGTTGCAATTGCATGTGCAGGCCGTGCGCGTTTTCGGTCAGCGTCAGCGATCCGTCACGCAGATTACCGACGTGACTTCCTGCGAAGACGCAGGGAACAGACAACCGTCGCTCGATCGAGCGCGAGAATGCGCCAGGCTGGAACGACTCGGTCCGATCCGCACGAGTGAAGGCGCGCGCCCACTCCACCGCGTAGCCAACAAAGGCCGGCGCCGCAGGTTCGGCAAGCATGGATTTACGCTGCCCAACCGCGCGATTCACTGACGCGCCGCTGATTCTCCGGTGTGGCCAGGCCGGCCCATCCACCGGGGAATGAGGGACGGTCGCTCCCGATGACAATGGCGATCTCCCGGAGCTCGCTGCGCGTGATCGTCCGGTAGTTCATGGACGGGTGCCAGGCGAAGTCGCTGCGCGTGCGCGTCCATGTGGGTGAGACACCATGAATCGACCCAGCTTGCGCGCACAGCACGGCGCGCTGTCCGTCGCCGTTGTCGTAGGGCGTCAAGGCGAACGCCAGGCCGGCTTCGGTTTCCCACAACCGCAGCGATCCGTCGCGCGTGGAGCCGATCTGCGGTTCGAGCCGCTGTCGCAGCTTCAGTGGTTCGTGATTGATCGAGGCGACCACCTCCGGATTGCTGCGGAGAAAATCCCGAAAGGCGAACGGTCCGAAGGCTTCGGAGTACGGCCCACTGGTTCCGCAGTGATGCGGATCGCGGAGTTCTCGCCGGACCTCATCGCCCCAGAGAACGACGTAGCCGGTCAGTGGCTGGAGATGCTTGCGCGTGGCCGCCTGCGGCGGCGCATTTGGTTTCGGCGCCGGCGCCGGCGCGCTGGTGGTTCGTCCTACGCCTGGACGGCGCGCGACGTTCTGCGCGTCACGACAGCCACGGCAGACGGCCGTACAC
>JAIVJE010000187.1 GCA_020200195.1 Acidobacteriota bacterium
GCCATGAGCACTGCCGGTTCGTTGTCCGAGATCCTGACGGCGCTCCTCAACGCGGCGTCCGCTGAAGCGCCGCGCGCCGCCCTCTTCGTCGTCAATGGCAACCTGCTGCAGGGTTGGCGGTTCTCTGGCTTCACCGGCCCGTCACCCGCATCCGTGAAGATATCTCTCGACCAGTGTCCGCAGTTTGCCGAGGCCGTCCGCACCGGGGAGCCGGCCGTGGCCAACGGCGACGCCACGGCCGCACCGGCGTTTGCCGCGCTCGCGTTTCACGCCGAAGCGCTCGCATTTCCCATCGTGCTCGGCGGCGAAACCGTGGCAATGCTCTACGCCGACAGCGGAGACGACGCCGGCCGTGACGTCCCGGCGACATGGCGTGAGACGCTGCAGATCCTGAGCCGGCATGCGTCCGCCTGTCTCGGGCACCTCACCGCCGTGCGCACGGCACAGGCGTTGACGCGCGGGGTCGGCATGGCGAGCTCCGAAGACGATGACGGCGCGCGGCGGTATGCGCGGTTGCTCGTGTCGGAGATCAAGCTGTACAACGAGCCAGCCGTGCACATCGGACGGCAGAACCGCGATCTGCTCCAGCGCCTGCGTCCGGAGATCGAAAGAGCCAGGCGATTGTATGAAGAACGGATTCCTTCCGCGGTCCACGCGCGCGGATCCGTGTTTCGGCAGGAGCTCGTTCAGACGCTCGCCGACGGCGACCCGGCCTTGCTGGGGGACGAGGCCGTGGCGCGCTGAGTAAAAGATCACACCACAACGTGGCACCATATCTTCCTGCCTTCGTCGCCGCGACGTTGCTGCTGTTGCCGGCGGCGCCGCCAGCGGCACGTCCGGAGCAGCCTACATCGCACGCCGTGCTCCCGGCGGACGCGAGTGAGCTCTGGCTGGTCCCCTCTCATGATCGCGCATCACGAGCTGGACGCCTGTATCAACCGGTCCTCGACGGGATGCGGCGGTACACGGCGACCGATTACGCTGCCGCGCTGTCGTTTTTCGCGGCGCCGCGTCTGGCCGAGACCGCGCTGGCCGACTACGCCGCGTATTACGCGGGGATGTCCCAGCTGCGTCTGACGCGCGCAGCCGAAGCCTTGCGCACCTTCGAGGGAGTACTCCAGAGAAAGCCAGCGGGCTACGTCGCCATTGCCGCGGCGCTCGGCGCCGCGCAGGCGCACGAGGATCTGGGGAATCACGCGAGGGCGGTCGAGTTGTACGCGCGGCTGGCCGCCGACCGGTTGGCGGTCAATGACGACGTGCTGTCGCGGCTTGGACGCGCGGCGCTGGCCGACGGCGATCGCAAGCAGGCCGCCGAGGCATACCTCCGCATCTATTACGAGTTCGCGCTGACCGATGCAGCGCTGACCGCAGCGTCAGAGCTCTCGTCGCTCCAGGATCACGTCGTCCGGACCGGATATCAGTCGGATCTCGGACGCGCGGCGATGCTGTTCGGCGCGCGGCGGTACGCGGAAGCGAGGTCAGCGTTTCAGGAGCTGCAGCGGGAGGTTGGCGGCGACGATCGGGAGCTCGTCGAGTTGCGCTTAGCGGAAAGCGACTTCTACTTGAAGCGATACGCCGCAGCCCGGGACGCGCTGCGGCCCTGGCTCGAGCGCGCATCGAGGAAAGGCGAAGCAAAGTTCTTCTACCTGAGCGCGCTGCGCGAACTGGGCGAAGACGATGAGTACATCGCATTGACCCGCGCGCTCGTGCAGGAGTTCCCGGATAGCTCGTGGTCGGAAGAAGCGCTCAACAACCTCGGCACCTATTACATTCTGAACAACGAGGACGAGCTGGCCGCTCGTGTCTTCTCGGAGCTGTACGAGAAATTTCCAGGAGGCTCCCGCGCGGAGCGTGCCGCCTGGAAGGCCGGGTGGTGGAGCTACAAGAACGGCGAGTACGCCGACACCATCCGCGTGTTCGAACGGGCTGCCGCGGCGTTCCCGCGCTCCGACTACCGGCCGTCGTTCCTGTACTGGGCGGCCCGATCCCACGGCAAGCTGGGTGCTGGAACGCAGGCGGAGGCGCGGCTGCGGCTCGTCTTCTCCGACTACGGCAACTCGTATTACGGCCGGCTTGCGCGGCGGCAGCTGTCGCGTCTCGCCGGCGGTGCCCCGCCGGCGGCTCGCGCCGTCGCGGCCACCAGCCGGACGGCTTCGGAGGTCCCCCCGGCACCACCCACCGAGCCTGTCATCAGCCTCCTGCTCGCGCACGGGCTATACGACGATGCGTTGAATGAGCTGCGGTACGCGCAGCGAGCCTGGGGCACGTCGACGCGGATCGACGCAACGATCGCGTGGGCCTATCACCAGAAGGGAGAGCTTCGGCGCGCCATCTCGATCATGCGCCGCGCGTATCCGCAGTTCCTGACATCCGACGGGGGCCAGTTACCGCCAGCGATCCTGCAAGTGATTTTTCCGCTGACTTACTGGGACGCGATCCGCAGGCACTCGGCCGCGCGAGGGCTGGATCCGTATCTCGTTGCGGCACTCATCGCACAGGAGTCCACGTTCGATCCGGGCATCAGGTCCGCCGCCAATGCATGGGGCCTGATGCAGATCGTACCGGCGACAGGGCGCCGGCTCGCGCGATCGCTGGGAATTCGCAACTTCACGACGGCGTCGCTCACGAATCCCGAGACCAACATCCGGTTGGGCACGCTCTATTTTTCACGTCTGGTCGACCAGTTCGGCGGCACCTATTACGCGCTCGCCAGCTACAACGCCGGTGAAAACCGCATCGTCCGCTGGAAGGCCGAGCGGCCGGGCATCGAGGAAGACGAGTTCATCGACGACATTCCCTTTCCCGAAACTCAGAACTACGTCAAGCGCATCCTTGGAACCGCGGAGGACTACCGGCTGCTGTACGAAAAGGGAGGCGCGAAGCCGCTCCCGATCCGTGTGGACCCGGTGTTTGCACCGGCGCCCCGGGAACCAAGAGCGACAGCCACCAAACCAGCCGCCGGGAAGACCGTGACCAAGAAGCGCGCAGCAAAGAAACCCGCCGCGAAAAAGCGAGCATCCCGTCGTCGTTAAGGAAATCGCAGAACCTCGAACAGCGTCATCGTGGAGTCCTCCGCGAGTGGACGGAGATACTCTTCATACGGTTTCAGCCGGCGCCTGATCTCATCGCGCCGAGGACCGAACATTCCCCAATTGACGGTCACGTAGCGTACGCGCGCGCGTCTGAGCACCGCGAACCCGTCGTCGGAGGGGAAACCGTCGAGGACGGCTGCAGCGTCCCGGAAGTTCTGCGGAATGTGGTCACTGTATCCATTGAGCAGCGGCTGCCAGTGTGCCGTCGAGTACACCATGTACTGCGTGTGCAGGGGGCGCGCGGAGAAAGGAGAACAGCGGGATGGCCTGGAAGAGCAGCTTATACAGCAGCGCGGAAGGACCGAACGACGCCCAGAATGCGATGATCCCGAGCGACGCGTAGAGCCATGCGGTCTCACGCGCTCGGCCGGCGCTACGCGCGCCGCGTACAGCGACAATGAAACCTCCGACACCGAACACCGTCACCATCAGACCGGGGAAGAGCACCTCCCGCCACCGCTCCAGCCGCGACGACCGCACCAGGTCGAACAGCCACTCATGTGCGTGCGCAGACGAGGCGAGGTAACTAGCGATGTTCGCCGAATAGCGGACGCTGTCCTCCAGCGTGCGGCGGAAGCCCTGCTCCCTTTGCATTTCCAGGTACGGAATGAAGAAGGGAACGACGGAGAGCACCGCGATTGTGGCGGCGATGGCGATCGCGCCCCAGTATTTGCGTGTCCAGGAGCGACGGCTTGCGGCCAGAAAGATCGCGGCATATCCAACCATCAATCCGGCGAAGATTCCGTAATAGGCGCACGACAACGCCTGCACGCTGAGCGCCAGTCCCAGCGCGACCCCCGCGCGCGGCGCCGGGGCATCGGCGAGTCGGTGCAGCATCAGCATCGAGAGCGGGATACCGCCGGCCATCAGCAGCTGAATGTGCGGCGTGTGGGAGAAGAAGTACGGCGCAAACGCAAAGAGCACGGCTGCAGGTGCGGCGGCCAGCCCGTCACCACTGAGATAGCGTGCGAGCAGCCACATCGCGAGCACACACGTGGCGAACCCGACCAATACCGCCCAGTTGTGCGTGGCGTACGCGTTCTTTGTGAGCCACCACACCGGCACGGACAGCACGCCGGCGCCGAGGTTGGACTCGGAATAGGCGAGCGTGTCGCGATGCGGATAGAAGATATTGGCGTCGAACAGGTGCAGGGGATCGGCGACAATTGCGCGCGCCACCCACGCCACGTTCCAGATGCTGAGGAGGCCGTCGCCGGGAGCGGTGCGCCCGAGCCGCCCGAGACCTGGGGCCAGAGGCCAGGTCATGACGACCGTGACGACGAGCGCGGCACACGCGGCTGCGCCGCCGCGCGCGGCCCGCGCGAGAATGGTGTCCCGGCGTCGCCCCATGTAGAATGCGGATCATTCTATCTGACTCCGCCATTCCACACCGACCATCGCTGCCAACCGTCATCTGCGCCGCGCTGCTGATCGCCATTGCCGCGTGGTTGTCGCAGGCCACGCTGGCGTTCACGCACGCGGGCGGTGGACGCATCGCACTGCTGCCGCTGACGGCGCCCGCGATCGCGCTGGCCGTCGGCGCGGGCGTCGCCATGATTGGTCTTGCGCGAGCCGGCGCCTCTCTGCTGCCTGTGTCGCTCGTGCTCTTGCTGTTCCTGCCCTGGCTGCCGGTCGAAGTGCCGGCGGCATTGCTGATCTGGACGGGCCCGATGACCCTGATCGTCTGGGGCATGGTACTGGGCGGCAT
>JAIVJE010000482.1 GCA_020200195.1 Acidobacteriota bacterium
GGTAGAGAGGGTGCGGGCTGCATATCAGAACGCCTGGAGTGGGACATGGGCGCTCTGATACACAGCCCGAACCCTCTCGCCGCGATGTACAGGAACAGAAAGCAGTACAAGGCCGCCAGCTCGCCGCCATTCTCGATCGGCAGCGGAGCCTTCGCCGCATGCGCCATGAAGTACGCCGCCGCCATCTCGCCGCTGCTGATGAACGCCGCGATGCTGGCGAACAACCCGATCGCGATGAGGAGGCCGCCCACGAGCTCGATGATGCCGGCGACGCCGATCATCGACGCCACCGGCATCTGCTGACCCCCGAAAGCCCCAAACAACTTCTGAGCGCCGTGGCACGCGAACATCAGACCGGCGACGATCCGCAGCGCGGCATAAATCTGCGGCGCAAATCGACCGAGAACGCGCTCCATGCACACCTCCATTGCCGACGCGTGACTACGTGACCGGACGACGGGCCGCCGCCGATCAAACCCCGGATTCTAGCACCCGCACGGTGGTTTCCTTTGCGCCAGAACGTCTGTCGAATTAAGCTCCAAGTAGGACGTGTGATGAGCGCAATCAGCAGAAACCGTCTGGCACAAGCGGCGCTGGCCCCACTCGGACCGGCGCGATGACCGGGGTGCTGTCGATTGCGGCCCTGGGATTCTTCCTCGGCATGCGTCATGCGGCCGATGCGGACCACGTGATTGCCGTTTCGACGATCGTCAGCCGTCATCGCAGCAGGCGGCAGGCGGCACTGGTCGGCATCCTGTGGGGCCTGGGCCACACCATGACCATCGTGCTGGTCGGCGCCGCCATCATCCTGTTCAACGTCGTCATTCCCCCGCGTGTGGGTCTCGGGATGGAGCTGGCGGTGGGCGTCGTGCTCATCATGCTGGGCCTGGCCAACATCGCCAGGTTCTCGAGGATGCGGCGCGTGATCCCGCGCCCGGCGGATCCCCGGTGTACGGCACCTTCAGACCGCTCGTCGTTGGCATCGTCCATGGTCTCGCAGGCTCGTCGGCGGTCGCGCTGCTGGTCCTGGCGGCGATCCAGGATCCCCGATGGGCGACGGCCTACCTCATCGTCTTTGGCGCCGGTACGATCGCCGGCATGGTGCTGGTGACCGTCAGCATGGCGTCCGCGTTTCAGTTCACCGGCGGCAGGTCCGCGCGATGGAGCGGCCGGGTGGGCCTGGCATCCGGTTTCCTCAGCCTCGTCTTCGGCCTTTTTCTCGCCTACCAGATCTGCACCAACGGTTTGGCGTAGCGGTGACAGTCGCGGTGTGAGCGAAACCGGTCGGGCAATGACGGGACGCTGATCTAAACGGATTGGTACGGATCGCGCGACCTGCCAGCCTGGCTGCGCTGCGGCTGCGCCAGGCTGGCGAGAGGGTTCGGGCTGTGTATCAGAGCGCCCATGTCCCACTCCAGGCGTTCTGATATGCAGCCCGCACCCTCTCTACCCGCGCCTTCGGCGCGGCAGGTCGCACTGCTCCGACCGGTCTTGATGTCTTTGATACCTGTCGCATAGGGCCGACCTGATCCGTGGCGATCCGCGCTGATCCGCGTCCCGTGAGACTACAACGCCGGCCCGAACCGTGTCGCGCCCTCCGGAAAAGTAGTAGACTGCAGCCCGCCCACTAAATTTACCGACTCGCTGGAGGCCCGGTCATGCCCACACGACGGCCGCCGTTCATGCTTCTTCTGACGTTGATCTGCGTCTGCTCGAGCACGGCGTTCGCGCAACAGGAAACGGCCACGATTACCGGGAACGTCAAAGACCCGTCCGGCGCGATCGTGCCGGGAGCGACGGTCACGGTGACCAACATCCTGACGAACATCAGTGTGAAGACCGAGACCGATGAGGCCGGTTTCTACGTCATTCCGAGCCTGCGGCCCGGCGACTACTCCGTGATCGCCGAGAGCACGGGGTTCGCGAAAACAATCCGGACCGGCGTCACGTTACAGGTCGCTCAGGTCGCGCGCATCGACCTGAGCCTCCAGACCGGTCAGATCAGCGAAACTGTCGAAGTGGTCGGCGCCACCTCGCTGCTCGATACCCAGACCTCTTCACGCGGGCTGGTGATCGACCAGAAGAAGATCGTCGATCTGCCGTTGAACGGCCGCGACTACAACCAGCTCGCCCTGCTCTCACCGGGCGTGCTTCCAGGGACGCCGCGCCTGGCCAGCGTCAATTTCAAGGGCGTGCTGAACGTGAACGGCAACCGCACCTTCAACAACGTCTTCCTGCTGGACGGCGTCGACAACATCTCGTACTCGAACTCGTTCCGCGGTGAAAACGTCCAGCTCGTGCAGCCCTCGATCGAGGCGTTGCAGGAATTCAAGATTCAAACCAACGCGTACTCTGCCGAGTTCGGCCGCAGCTCCGGCGCGGTCGTCAACGCGACGATCAAGTCCGGCACGAACTCCATCCGCGGAAGCGTGTACGAGTTCCTGCGCAACGATGCGCTCGACGCGAACAACTTCTTTTCGAATGCGCTCGGCGCGCCGAAACCGAAGCGGGAGCGCAACCAGTTCGGCGTCGCGGTCGGTGGGCCGCTCGTCAGGAACCGGACCTTCTGGTTCGGCGACTACGAAGGCTTGCGCGACCAGGAGGGCATCCCGCGCGTGCGCCAGGTGCCGACCGCCGCGGAGAAGCGGGGCCTCTTCAGCAGCGCGGTCGTCGACCCGTTCGCGGCCGGACGGCCCGAGTTCAGCCGGAACGCGCAAGGCCAGTGGGTGATCCCACAGGAGCGCTGGGACCCGGTGGGCGCCGCCATTGTCGCGCTCATCCCGGATCCCAACGTCGCGGGATCGACGATCTATGCGTCCACGCCCATCACCGACACGCGGCAGGACCAGTTCGACGTCCGCATCGACCATCAGTTCACGACCGCCCTGACGATGTTCGGGCGATACAGCTTCGTGGACACGCTGACGTTCCGTCCGGCGCCGCTGCCCGGGCTCACGGAGGGCTCGTTCAACGACGCGTTCGGATCCAACGACAACCGGTCGCAGGGTCTGGCGCTCGGGCTGACGTGGATGGTCTCCCCCACGTTCGTCGGCGACATCCGCTTCGGTCACACGCGCGGTGACTACTACACGAACCCCCCGAACTTCGGCGTCAACGGCGCGACGGAAATCGGATTGCGGAATGTGCCGAGCGATCCGTTGATCGTCGGCGGCGTCCCGAAGGTGAACATCCAGGGGTTCGATGCCGTCGGGAGGCATACGTCGACGCCGCAGTTCCAGACTCGGGCGCATGAACTTCGAGAACCGCTTCACCAATCGCGCCGTCGGAGACCTGCTGCTGGGCCTGCCGTCACAGCTCGCGCTGACGAGCTTCACCGTCATGGACCAGGGGCAGAACATGCAGTTCTACTTCGTCCAGGACGACTATCGCATCGGGCCGAAGCTCACCGCGAATGTCGGCCTCCGCTACGAGTACGCCACGCCGCCCGTCGAGAAGGACAACCAGTTCTCCAACTTCGATCCGGCGACGGGGACGATGGTCTTTTCGAAGGATGGCAGCATCTACGATCGCGCGCTGATCCATCCCGATCGCAATAACTTCGCGCCGCGCGTCGGCTTCGCCTACACACCGTGGGAACGAATGGTCGTGCGCGGCGGCTACGGCGTGTTCTACACCCATACGGTGAGGCAAGGACGGGAAGGCCTCCTCGGCTTCAATCCTCCCTACCTGGTGGACAACCTCCTGCAGACCGGCGTGTCTGGCGCGGCTGCCGTCGCGTCCGCGGCGCCGTTCCGGCTCGTCAACGGCTACCCGTCGGGTCTTCTGGATCCGAATTCGCTCGCCGCGACCGTGCTGCGGCGGGGACAGGATCCCCATCAGCGCACGCCGTACATCCAGCAGTACAACGTCGGTGTGCAGTACGAATTGATGCCGGACGTCGTCCTGGACATCGCCTACGTCGGAAACAAGGGGACGAAACTGAATGGTTTCCGCAATCTGAACCAGCGCGCCGTCATCACGAACCCGGACGGCTCGCAGTCGGCCGGCGCGCGGCCCTATCCGACGTTTGGCGACATCCAGTGGATGGAGAACCGCGCCCACTCGAGTTACAACTCGCTGCAGGTGCGTCTGGAAAAGCGCTTTACAAAAGGGCTGACAGGAATGCTCAGCTATACGTTGGGCGAAGCGCTCACCGACGCTCCCGATCACATTTCGACAAGCGGCGGCGGCGCGGGCATCGATACGGGGGTCTTCCGGGAACCACAGGACGGCAACAATCTCGCTGCCGAGTACGGCCCTTCAGAGTTCGACATCCGGCACCGCTTCGTCGCCAGCTACATCTGGGAGCTCCCCTTCGGTCACGGCCGCCGTTTCGGAAGCAACTGGAATGCTCCAATGGATTTCATCTTCGGCGGATGGCAGATAACCGGCATCAATGTGCTGCAGAGCGGCCTCGCGCTGACGGCGACGCTCGGTGGGGCGACGGTGCTCAACCTCGGCGGCGAGCGGCGGGCGCGACCGAACCTCGTCGGCGATCCCGAACTGCCGGAATCGGAGCGCACGCTGCAGCGCTGGTTCAACACCAACGCGTTCTCCGCCTTCAGCCCCGCACCGCAGGCGTTCGGCAACGCGGGGGTCGGCATCATGCGCGGGCCCGGGCTGGCGAACTTCGACTTCACGCTCGCGAAGGACTTCCGCGTGAGCGACCGCCGCCGCGTCCAGTTCCGTACCGAGCTGTTCAACGCGTTCAACCGCCCGAATTTCGGCCCCCCGAACATCGCGCGGGATTCGAGCGGCTTCGGGCAGATCCTGACCGCGGGCAACGCGCGGATCATCCAATTCGGACTGAAGTTCTACTTCTGAGACGGATGGTCCGAAGAAGTGTTTGGGTGCTGTTCGTGGTCTGCTTCGGGACTTCGGCCGTTTCACAGGATGCCGCGCGCCAGACCGAGGCGGCAAAACACCATGCCCTGGGTGTCCAGCATCACCTTCGCCGCAGTCTCGACGAAGCGAGCCGCGAGTACGTGCGGGCGCTGGAGCTCGACCCGCCGCGCGATCCGACACAGCAGGAGCTTGAGGTGGTGCGCCGCTTCGCGCCGCGGCTGTACACCACGCCTGGCGAATTCTTTCCGCTGAAGGACTTCGCGGCCATCCTCCACCCGGCGTCTCGTCTCGTCGCCTATCACTTCTTCTGGGAAGACGACATCGACTTCCCTGAAGACAACGACCCATGTGATCACGAGCTGATGTGGGTGCAGTTCGCGACGGACCGGCGCAATGTCGAGCGGATCTGGACCTACTTTCACGGGCGGCTGCTGGACGGAGGGGATGCGGCGTTGCTCGACGCCCGCCAGCACGCCATGCGTCCCAGAGTCAACGTGCAATGGGGGAAGCACGGGTCGATGCCCGCCGGTTGGGATTCACTGCCCATCAGAGCGGACGATGGTGATATCGAGCGGAAATACCTGCCGCTCGATCGGGCGATCACATTGAAGGAGTACAACGAGGCCACCTTTCGCAAGCTGAGCACCGACGGACGCCGGCTGATGGGGCATCCGATGGCGCGGCGTCTCGGGTGGCCGGAGCGTTTCACCGGCACGTGGCAGGACTTCGCGGACTTCTCGCGTGCCGTGGACCCGCTCCCCTTCCTGGAGCGCGCGAAGATGGTGCGGGTATCGCGGTGGAACAGCGCGACGATCAATCAGCATTTCCTGCCGTACAACTTCCGGCCCAAGACGGAGTGGCCGATCGCAACCCATTGACCGGCGGCAGCTGACCCTCGTGCCTCATTTCTCCGCGACCTACAGCGAAGACGCGCTCCTCCTCCACCTGACAGCGCGCCGGCATCCAGCGGTAGTCCCTTTGAAACTTGCGCTCACGGACCGCCCGATCTGTTTCTACAACGACACGATTCCGCCCGACGCGCCCGCAGATATCTCCGCGATACAGCCATCAGGGCGCGTCTATCTCGTCCCGCTCGACGGGTTCTCTCCTGACACCGCGCGTGCCGTGGCGGACAACTTCGGGGAGAGGTTCAACGTGGCAATGGAGATTGTGCCGTCTGCCACGGAGGCGCGCGCCTACAATTCCGATCGCCGGCAGCTGAACGCCAATGCCGTGCGCGCCTCGCTGCAGACGCAGTTTCCGTCCGCACGCGCTGTCGTCATCGCCGTGACCGACAAGGACATGTACATCCCCGCCTTTCGATGGCGTTACGCGTTCAGCTACCGCGCCGAGGATCGGCTGGCGGTCGTCTCCACCGCGCGTATGGACCATGGCTGCCTCGGGCTGTTTCCTGCCGGCAAGGATCGGCGGTTATCCCGGCTCCGGAAGATGATCGGGAAAAACCTCGGGGTCCTGCACTACGGGCTGCCGCTGAGCAACGATCCACGGAGCCTGCTCTATGCCAACATCGGCGGCCCGCAGGAGCTCGACGTCATGAGCGAGATCTTCTGAACCACTGCGCAAAGATCTTCTTCAGCACGTCAGGGTCGGCCTTGGGTTTCCGATCGTACGTCATGACCCCGTTGATCTCCTGCTCGACGTCCGTGAGCTGCGTGTAGCAGTACCCGGCCCACGCGGCGTTCTCGCGCAGCGCTTTGACGAGACCGTTCAGCCGATCGAGAAAGGCTGATTGGCTGGGTTCGATTCCCGAGTATCCCCACTCGTTGCCCGCCTTCTGAGCGCCCATCCGGAATGCGATGCCGCCAAACTCCGTCATCAGGAACGGCGTCCCGTTGTACCCATACCCGTACGCGAGCGCTTCTCGGCCGTTACGTGGGATCCGCTGTGGCTCCCGCGAGAGGTGCGCGTACTTCGCCGCCAGCTCGGATCCCGTCCGCGCGTAGTCGTGCAACGTCATCAGGTCAGTAGCGTCAGTGTGCTCCCAGCCGTCGTTGTCGACGACGAGGCGCGTCGCGTCGAGTGAGCGCGTCAGGCGGTACAGGCTTTTGACGTGCTCCTGCTGTACGCGATCCGTCAGGATGTCCGGCACGCCCCAGCTCTCGTTGATCGGCACCCAGGCAATGATGCTCGGATGGTTGTAGTCCCGTGCGATCGCCTCCTGCCATTCGCTCACGAACCGTGACACGTACTCTGGAGAGTAGAAGTACGCGTTCGCCATTTCACCCCAGACGAGGAGCCCCATCCGATCGGCCCAGTACAGCCATCGCGGATCCTCGACCTTCTGATGCTTGCGCGCGCCGTTGAACCCCACCGCCTTCGTCATCTTGATGTCGTACTGAATCCCATCGTCACTCGGCGGTGTGAGCAGGCTCTCCGGCCAATAGCCCTGGTCGAGCACCAGGCGGAGATAGTACGGCGCATTGTTCAGGTACACGCGGCCGTCATGTACGCTCACCTTTCGAAGACCCACATACGAGCGGACGGTATCCTGCACTTCGGTGCCGGCGACCAGCTCAATCGTCGCGTCGTACAGGTTCGGGCGTTCGGGGCTCCAGAGCTCCTGTCGCTCGAGTGACAACACGGTCGTGCACCCGCGCGCTCCGCAGGCGCTCTCGGACTGCGTCACCGGCTGATCCCGAAGCGTGAGGGTGGCTCGAATTCGTAGATTGGCGCCAGGATTCGCGGCAGCGACCTGCACCGTGACCTGCGAGCGGTCTATGTCAGGCGTCATGCGCAGCGTCGTGATGCGCGTCGGCTGCGCCGCCTCGATCCACACGGGCTGCCAGATGCCGGTCGTACGAGTGTAGAAGATCGACTCGGACTTCTCCTTCCAGTACTGCTTCCCGCGTGGAATGGTTCGATCGGTCGACGGATCTTCGACACGGAGCGTGACGATGTTGCCGGCGGGTTTGAGCCAGTCGGTGATGTCCGCGCTGAACGGCGTG
>JAIVJE010000483.1 GCA_020200195.1 Acidobacteriota bacterium
ACTATGGCCACCACATAAAGCGCTCAATTCGGTTCTACGCGCTCGCCGAAGTCGTCATCGGGACGACCGGTGTCGCGCTGACGCACGTCTTTCCGGTGGTGACAGGTACGGTGGTGCCGCTGTTTCGGCCGTTCATCGATCAGCCGCTGGTGTTGAATCCGCTGCGTTTCATTATCTCATTCGTATTGATGCTCGTACCCACGACGGCGATGGGCGCGACGCTGCCACTGCTCGTCAAAACGCTGTGCGCCTGGGACCCGCGGTTTGGTCGGGTGCTCGGGCGCCTTTATGGATGGAACACGCTGGGCGCCGTCGGCGGCGCGCTGCTGTGCGAGATCGTGCTGATCACGCGCTTCGGTATCAAAGGCGCGGCGTTCGTCGCCGGCGCCCTCAATCTCGGCGCGGCGCTGGCGATGCTGCTCTTCGCTCGCGGACGCGAACAGCCGGCCTCCGCCGCCGACGTGGCAGCGCCTTCTGTCCGGCTGCCTCTCTCCTTGGCCGGACGGCGCCTGCTCATCGCGGCTTTTCTGTCGGGAGGAATTCTCCTGGCGCTCGAAGTGATCTGGTTCCGCTTCATGACGTTGTTTGTCGTCAGCACCAGCCTGGTCTTTACCTTCATGCTCGCAGTCATTCTGACTGGCATCGGCCTCGGAGGTCTCCTCGGAGGGCTCCTGCTCGGCAGGCACTCCTCCGCGCTCTCGCAATTCGCCGGTCTCGTCGCGCTGGCGTGTGGCGTCCTCTGCACCGCAACGTACGCCGGATTTCAAATTGGGTTGCCCAACGGCTTCTGGACCCATGATTGGAAACTGATCCTTTCCGCGTCAGTGCGGCTCATGTTGCCAGTGTCGCTGCTCTCAGGGGTTCTGTTCACGTGGCTCGGTGACGCGGCAAACCGCGAGATCGGAAACGAAACGCGCACTACGGGCCTGCTCACGCTTGCCAACACGACCGGTGCGATGCTGGGCGCCTTCGTCGGCGGTTTCCTGCTGCTGCCAGCTCTGGGGATGGAAAATTCCTTTCTCCTGCTCGCGGCTGCTTATGGTGCCGTGGCGCTGTGTATCGGCGCACCGGCAGTGCCCGGAACAGGAACTTGGCGCGCCTCGTACTGGTACGGCGGACTTGCCGGATTCGTGGTCGTCCTCGGTCTGTTTCCGGTCGGTCTCATGCGCGACCGATATTTCCGCGTCTCGACAGCCAGATACACAGGCGACGGGGCAGCCATCGCCGAGGTGCGCGAGGGCCTTACCGAGACGATCCACTACATGCGCAAGGACTTCCTCGCCGCGCCGCTGTACTATCGCCTCGTCACCAACGGCTTCTCGATGTCGGCGACCGTGGGTTCGGCCAATCGATACATGAAGCTGTACACGTACTGGCCGGCCGCCGTGCATCCGAACCTCCGCAGCGCCCTGCTCATCAGCTACGGCGTCGGAATCACGGCCAAGTCCCTGACTGATACGCGCTCGTTCGAGACCATCGACATCGTCGACACCTCGCGTGATGTCCTCGAAATGAATCGGCTCGTATACCCCGACCCGAAGGATCATCCACTTCGCGATCCGCGCGTGACGATTCATGTCGAGGATGGACGTTATTTTCTCCTGACCACCGCCCGCAGGTTCGATCTCATAACCGGGGAGCCCCCGCCGCCGCGCGTGGCGCAGACCGTCAATCTGTACACCCGTGAATACTTTCAGCTCCTGTACGATCGGCTCGCGGACCGTGGGATTACGACGTACTGGTTACCCGTCCACCAGCTTCTCGTGTCAGACACCCTTGCAATAGTCCGCAGTTTTTGCGACGTGTTCGACGACTGCTCGCTATGGGCGGGCTCAGCGTATGACTGGATGCTCGTGGGCACGCGCGGCGCGCAGGGCCCAGTGTCAGAGGAGCATTTCGCGAGGCAATGGCAGGACCCGGTGATCGGACCGGACCTGCGCGAGCTCGGCCTGGAGATGCCCGAGCAGCTCGGTGCGCTGTTCATGGCCGACGCGCCGACTCTGAAAACCGCAGCCGCGAATATCCTGCCCCTCCTCGACGACTATCCGAAACGATTCATCCCGATGTTTTCCGGCCTTCCGAACGATCGGTTCGACGTGTTCCTGAGTTGGATGGACACCGGAAAAGCGCGCGCCGCGTTCGAGCAGAGCACGGTCGCGCACCGGTTGTGGCCGCCCGCCTTGCGCGAGCGAAGCCTCGGTTGGTTCGACGTGCAGGGCACCATCAACCGCGGGCTGACGGTTCGCCCCAATGTGATCATCGGAGCGCTGTTCGGTACAGAGCCGCCCCTCGACGAGGTGACGACGCTCGACGATGTATTGACTCGGACCAAGCTGCGCACGTTGCCGATGTGGCTGCTCGGCAGCTCGGAACAGCAGCAGCGCATTGTCGACCAGCGCTTGCGCGAAGGTCAATCGAATGCGGCAATCAGCTATCACCTCGGCATCCGCGCGATGGCAGACCGCCAGTATGACTCGGCAGCGGAGCACCTCCGGGTCGCTCAAGAGGGACGCCCGACGGATGTCCAGGTCGCACAGCGGCACATTTATGCACTCTGTCTCGCCGGTCGGACACAAGCAGCCCAGGCGGTGGCCGACGCCTTTCCGGCACGCCCCGGTCTGCTCGACGACACTCGCTATTGGGCGTTCATGGTTTCGCGATTCGATCTGGTGACGCCCGGTAGCCCGTCGTCGGCGCACTGAGGACACTCGCGACAACGTGAAGCCGACTCTCTCGCCCATCGGCCGCGCACGCTTGATGGTCACCGCTCTTGTCGTCGTGATGGTGACGGCGTTTTTCCCGGCTTCTCAGCCAGCGCGTCCCCGGTTACCGCCAAAAGGCGAGGGGGACGCGTACCTGCACCTGGCCACCATCGAGCGTATTCGCGCTGGCGACCGTTATTACGATGCCGTCGGCGAGGAACTCCGTCGCGGCCGGTATCCAGCCACTCACGTGTTCAACTGGCGAACGCCCGCGCACTTCGTGGCCGTGGCGACGCTCTCCGTACCTGTGGCCCGCGTCATCCTGAAGGTGCTGGCTTTCATCGCGCTCGGGCTGACGATGCTGGCGCTCGCTCGCGAATCCCGCGCTGTCCTCGTCATCGGCGCGATCGCGCAGCTCGGCGCGGTCGCCACGGCATTCAGGCCCATGGCGGTCGGCGTTTCAGAGGTCTGGGCCGGCGTATTCATCGCACTGTCCTTGTGCGCCTACGTAAAGCGCTGGTGGACCGCGGCCGCAGTGCTCGGCATCGCGGCGGTATTTACACGCGAGCTCGCCGCGCCGTACTGCGTCGCCTGCGCCGAACGGCTGGATCGGGCTGGCGCCGCGCTGGGTAGCGGTGCTGTATATGGTGCTGGCGCTTGCGGCGGCCACGTTACCGCGAGCTCCGCGTCAGGTGGTAGTGCCGCTGCTGACCTACTTCGTTCTGTTCGCCTTCGCAGGGCAGCCGTTCAATAACTACTGGGGCTGGGTGACCGCGCCGATCTGGGCGTTTGCCGCCGCGTACGGCGTCGAGGGTGTGCACTTGCTGATCCTCGCGGCGCTGCGACCACAGTTCCAGCCGCCCCGCCACGTTTGACGTGCGCTTCGTGTGGGAGTGCGCCCCGTGAACACGGAGGTTCCGCTGAGACGCCGTGCACAATCGCTTACCGTGGATCTCGCCAAACCGATATGGATGGCGTGGACCGCCTTTGCGCTGATCACGATGACCACCACGCGTACGGATCCAGACCTGTGGGGTCATGTTCGCTTTGGCCTGGACTGGTTACGAACGCGTACGCTGCCAGCCGCCGACCCGTACTCCTTCACACAGGACCGGCCGTGGATAAACCACGAATGGTTGAGCGAGGCCCTGATGGGCGCGGCCTATCTGGCCGGCGGCGCCCCAGGGCTCGTCGTGCTGAAAATGACCGTCATCGGCATGGCGCTGATCGTGTTGTTACGGCGTCTCAGGGGTTGCACCCCACTGATGACCGCGGCGGTCCTGAGCCTGGCAATCGTGTGCGTGCTGCCAACGAGTCTGACCGTGCGGCCGCAACTCTGGTCGGTGCTCGGTCTGGTCGTTCTGCTCTCACTGCTGGATCGCGAAACTCCGCCGGATCCAGCACGCATTGTCGCGGGTGCCGCACTCTTCGCGCTCTGGGCCAATCTGCACGGGGGATGGATTACGGGGACCGCCGTTTTGGGCGTCTACACGACGATCCGCATCGCTCGCGAGCGCCGGCATGTGTTGCGATGGGCCGGCTTCGCCGCGGCGTCGGTCGCGGGGACGCTCGTTAACCCATACGGCATCGGGCTCTGGCGTTTCCTGGCAACGACCGTTCGCGCCTCCCGACCTGACATCGGCGAGTGGGGACCGCTGACGTTGCAATCCCCGAAGATTCTCTGGTTTCCGCTGATAGCAACTTCCGTCGTCGCGTTCGCGCTGAGCCGCCGCGCGGAGAGCAGATCGAAAGCGGAAGTATGGGCGGTGCTCGCCCTGTTGATTGCGGGGGCAGTGCGGGTCCTTCGGGTCGCGCCGTTGATGGGGCCCGCGGCACTCGTGTTACTGGCACCGGGTATCTGCCGTGCGTGGGGTCAAAGCGGGCGGTTCAAGGTCGCGAGCCCCTCAGCAACCGCGGTCTTCTGGATCCCGGCCGTCGTGGCGCTTGTCGCATCCGTAGCGCCCGCCTCCCGTGCTTTCTCCTGTCTCCCGGTCGCGGGCTCGTGGGCACCCGATCGGACGGCCGCAGCGTACCTCCGCGGCGCGAGAGGGCGCCTGGTGACCACTTTTGACTGGGGAGAGTACGCGATCTGGCATTTCGGGCCCGACCTACAGGTCTCGGTCGACGGTCGGCGTGAAACGGTCTATTCGGACTCGGTGGTGCAGTGGCACCGCGCATTTGAGCGAGGCGATCCGAAAGCTCAGAAGATCGTGGCGGGGTTGGCCCCCCACTACGTCTGGTTGCCGGCGTCCAGGGCGGCTGCGAAACAGTGGCTGCTCGAGAACGGCTATCGCGTCGAGATCGACACCGGGATGTCGTTCGTCGCGAGGCGGGAGGGTACCGGCCAGCTCGCCGTGCCCCGGGAATCCTTGCCGGCCTGCTTTCCCTGAGAACCCGCCCGAGGCCTATCGAGAACGGACGGTCAATGTCCGGTTGATCGTGCTCGATTCATACCTGGCGGTACCGAGGAATCGCGCTCGCACGTCATACGTTCCGGCGATGTGCGTCGCAAAGGACGTTGCCGCTATACCGCGCCGATCGAGCGCGACTCTTCCAGCACCCGAACTATCCACGGTGAAGTCAACCGTGCCTTCCGTCACAGGCACGCCCGCCGCCGTGATGAGCGCCTGAAATCTGGTTCGGTAGCCCACCGCCGCCTCGGCAGGCGACACAATCAGTGTGATCGTGGTCGGAACGGGAGCCGGTACGGACGCTGGGGCGCCGAACACAATCCTGGAG
>JAIVJE010000188.1 GCA_020200195.1 Acidobacteriota bacterium
ACCGATAGTAGAGGTCTTCGCGGAACAGCCCCGCCGCGACCATCTGTGGGAGGTTGCGGTTGGTGGCTGTGATCACCCGCACGTCCACGCGCAGCGTGCGCGTGCCGCCAAGGCGCTCGAACTCATGCTCCTGGAGGACGCGGAGGATCTTCGCCTGCGTGTTCGCGCTCATGTCGCCGACTTCGTCGAGGAACAGCGTGCCACCGTCCGCCTGTTCGAAGCGACCGATCCGCTGCTTATCCGCGCCGGTGAAGGCTCCTTTTTCGTGCCCGAACAGTTCGGACTCGAGCAGGTTTTCCTGCAGCGCGGCGCAATTCACCTTCACGAAGTTACGTCCCGCGCGCTGCGAGTTGTGATGCGTCGCCCCGGCGATCAGCTCCTTGCCCGTGCCCGTTTCGCCGCGGATCAGCACCGTCGTATTGCTCTTTGCGACCTTGCGGACAATCGAAAGTACCGACTGCAGCGCGCCGCTTGCGCCGACGATCCGGTCGAAGTCGTAGATGTCGCCTTGCGTGTGCCGGAGGTATTCGATCTCGTGCTTGAGGCGCCGGTGCTCGATGGCCTTTTCGACCTTGAGCTCCATCTCCTCGATCTCGAACGGCTTCTGCACGTAGTCGAACGCGCCGATCTTCATGGCCTCGACCGCGGTATGCACCGACCCGAACGCGGTCATCAGGATCACGGCGGTCGACGGGTGCATCGATTTCGCCGTACGCAGGACGTCGAGACCGTCGCTGCCGCCCATCTTCAGATCGCTGAGCACGACGTCGAACTGCCCTTCGTGCAGCTTCTCAATCGCCACGTTGCCGTTGGGCGCTTCATCAACCTCGTGATGCGCGTCCGTCAGCGCGCGAACGATGCCCCGGCGAAGGGAATCGTGGTCATCTGCGACTAGAATCCGGCCCATCTCATCTGCCTTTCTACGTAGCCCCGTGGGGTCCCTACCGCGTGTATCCGCGTCTCGTACGAGATCCGTCCCATGCCGCGAAGATCAGTCACCGCGTTCCCGGAAAAGCTCGTGATCACCGCTCACGGGCAGCGTCACCCGAAAGCTCGTTCCCCCGACCTGCCGCGCGCTGACGTCGATCCGCCCATCGTGCGCGTCGACGATCTTGCGAACGATGGCCAGCCCCAACCCCGAGCCCTGGGGCTTGGTCGTGAAAAACGGGCTGAAGATGCGATCCATTACGTCCGGGGGTACGCCTGGGCCATCGTCCGTGACTTCCACCTGCACCATCGGCCCCGTCTGCGTATCCCCCGACGTCGTCGGGTCTTCCTCGGCGACCGAGGTGGCGACGATATCCACGACGCCCCGACCGCCCATCGCCTCGAAGGCGTTGGTGAGGAGGTTGATGAAGATCTGACGGAGCTGGTGTGGGTCTCCCTGAATGCGTGCGAGATCCTCCGGCAAGGACACCCGGACCGCCACGCCACCGCGCGGCACGTGCGTTTCAGCCATCGACACCGCGTCGCGGATGACGTCGGCCAGAGAAATGCGCTCGACCTGCAGGCGAATGGGGCGGACGAAGTCCAATACCTCGAGGACGATGGCGTTGGCCATCTTGGCTTCCTTGATGATGTCACCCAGGATCGCCTGCGCGTCCTCTGAGTCAGTGAGTTGACGTCGCAGGATACCCGCCATGACTTCGATGCCAGCAAGCGGGTTCTTGACCTCATGTGCGATCGCCGCCGCCATTTCACCCAGCGCGGCGAGCCGGTCGCGCAGCCGTTCGCGTTCCTCGAGTTGCTCGACTCGTGTCAGATCCTTGAAGAAGAGGGTGGCCCCCGTCAGCCGGCCGCGACGGTCGCGGACCTGCGACAACGTGTAGCCGATGACTTTTCCGGTGCTCTTGAGCCGCAGCTCTGCGCGGTTGGGCAGATGTGACAGGTCGAAGGCACCGGCCACGATCCGGCTGACGTCGGGCAGGTCACGCAGGACGTACGTGAAGGGGCGGCCGACATCCTCAAGGCTCGGTTTCAGGCCGAGGATGCGGTATGCCACCTCGTTCATGACCGCCACATTGCCATCGAGCGTTACCGCCAGGACGCCGTTTCGGAGAGTCCAGACGAGGTCGCGGTAAAAATTGTCGCCGTCGTCGGCGCTTTCAATCTGTGCGCGCTTCCGGGCCGCGGGTTTGGTACTGCGGATTCCGGCGGTGGACGCGGTTCGGCGCGTGGCTGGAGACTTGGGGCTAGGCATGGCGGGATGGCAGGCAGCCGCGGATAGCGGGTCTGCCGCCAATATTGTAATCGACGGCTCCTTTTCGGCCAAGCTCTTTTCCATCTGTAAGTTACGGCGCAAGCTTGCGCGCCGAACGGCTCCGCATACGCATGGTGATTCCCTGAACGCGGGGCAAAGGGTGTACCCATGAGCCGCTGAAACCGTCAGCGGAATCGTTAGAGTTTTCGGGGGCAGCGCGTCGGCCGGCGAAGAGATCGGTTACAGAACTGAACAATGATTACGATTCTGTCTGTAAGAGCTCCCACTGGTGCATCAGGTCTCCGACTTCCCACATCAAGGTCTGGTGGCGGTCAATCACCGGTTTGGAAGTCTCCCGGTCGTCGTAAAAGCCTGGGGCGGCCATCGCGTCCTCGAGATCCTTGATGGCTTGTTCCCGGTCGGCAATCCTCGCCTCCAGCTCCTCGACCCGCTTCCGACGGGCGTCCGTCTGTTTCTTGAGGCGTCTGGCCTCGGTCTCGAGCCGCTTGCGCTCGTCGTAAGAGACCGCGGCGCCGGGTGCGGATCGACCCGCGTGTTTGGGGGGACTCTGCGGAATCGCCGGGCGCGAGGCGGCGGGTCGCCGCACAGGAGAGGTTCCGGTGCCGTTGCCAGCCGCGGCAACCTGCTGCTTCCGGCTCCACAGGAACTCCTCGTAAGTGCCGGGATACATCAACGCTTGTGTATTGCCGATGTCGATGATCCTGGTGGCGAGCCTGTCGACGAAATACCGATCGTGTGAGACGAAGATCAGCGTGCCGCCAAAATCCTCGAGCGCTTCGAGCAGCACATCTTTGGAGTCGAGGTCCAGGTGATTCGTCGGTTCATCGAGCACCAGCGTGTTCGACGGGCGCAGCAGCATGCGTGCGACGGCGAGCCGGGTGCGCTCGCCGCCCGACAGGACGCGCACGGGCTTTTCGATGTCGTCGCCCGAAAACAGAAAGCCGCCCAGTATGTTGCGGATGTGCGGGACCATGTGGAGCGGGGCATCGCCGGAGAGCGTCCGGTACACGTTCCGCGTCGGATCCAACCGGGTCGCCTCGTCTTGAGCGAAGTACTGCATGACGACCTGGTGTCCGATGTGCGGGACCATGTGGAGCGGGGCATCGCCGGAGAGCGTCTGGTACACGTTCCGCGTCGGATCCAACCGGGTCGCCTCGTCTTGAGCGAAGTACTGCATGACGACCTGGTGTCCCTCGGTGCGTGTACCGACGTCCGGCGCTTCGACGCCGGACAGCATCCGCATCAGCGTGGACTTCCCGGCGCCGTTGGGTCCGATGAGCGCGATCCGGTCGCCGCGTTCAATGTGGACATTGATGCCCGCAAAAACGGTGATCGATCCGTACGCCTTCCTGACACCGCGCAGATCGATCACCGTGCGGCCGCTTTTCGCGCACGGAGGGAAGGCAAAGTGCACGCGCTTGCGTTCCGGCGGAATCTCGATCGGAACGATCTTGTCCAGCATCTTGATCCGGCTCTGCACTTGAGCGGCCTTCGTGGCCTGATAGCGGAACCGGTTGATGAACGCCTCCATCCGTGCCACTTCTTCGTCCTGGTGGCGCTTCTGCTGCCGCAGGCGCTCCATGCGCGCGTCGCGCTCGCGCAAGTACGCGGTGTAGTTGCCGATGTAGTCGGTCAGCTTCCGGAGGCCGATCTCCGTGATGCGCGTGACCACCGAGTCGAGAAAGAAGCGGTCATGTGAGACGAGGATCACGGCGTGCAGGTAGTCGGCGAGGTATTCCTCGAGCCAGTTACGCGCTTCGAGATCCAGGTGATTCGTCGGCTCGTCGAGCAGCAGCAGGCCCGGACGGCCGAGCAGAAGCTTGGCGAGGGCGATCCGCATCTGCCACCCGCCGGAGAAGGTTTCGCTGGGTTTCTCGAAGTCGTCCGGAGTAAACCCGAGACCGCGCAGCACGGTCGTCATTTTCAGATCGATGCTGTAACCCTCGAGGCGGCGGAAGTTCTCCTGCAGCTCGCTGTAGCGCGTGAGCATCCAGGCGTGGTCGGTTTCAGCGACCGAGTCGTCTGCGAGGCGGTCTTCGAGAGACTGGATTTCTGCCCGCATGTCCAGCAGTGGCTTGAACGCGAGCCCCGCTTCCTCGATGAGGGTCCGGCCGCTGTGATTGAGCCCGTCCTGAGGTAGATAGCCGACAGTGAGGCCGGAAGGCTTGACGATGGTGCCGGCATCCGGCTCGTCCAGCCCCGCGAGCATCTTGAGGAGCGTGGTTTTTCCGGCGCCGTTGGGCCCGCTCAAGCCAACGCGCTCGCGGTCGTCGATCTGCCAGCTCACCGAGTCGAGCAGAACGCGGCCGCCAAACGATTTGCTGACGCTGGACAGCTGGATCATGACCGTGGCTGGGCGCACAGGGGCGCGTCACAGCCGCACCCCAAACGTGCGATTTTAGCACACCGCGCAGAGGCGGATCCGATCGTGCGACGCCGGCGGGGGCGCGACCGTTGACGTGCGAAGGAGGGTCTTACCGGCTACGGTGCAGACAGATGATTACTACTATCGCCGTGGCGATTCCGCTCCAGACTGCTTTATTCATCGAACTACCACTCCTCAACAGACGTATACATTAAACGAACTCTATACGACAGTAAGGACAAGATTATCCTTCGACCCAGCTTGCCGTCAAGAGCGATTTTGGGAAATCTGGGACGCCCAATCCTATTC
>JAIVJE010000484.1 GCA_020200195.1 Acidobacteriota bacterium
CAGCCGCCACCGCCTGCGCTTCGCGGAGAAAACGTCGTCGGCGCTCCGGGTCGCGGCGCACCTCGGACGCCAGTACTTTGATCGCGACGGTCCGCTGCAGGCGTGTATCGCGCGCCCGGTACACCTCGCCCATGCCACCAGCGCCGAGCGAGGCCACGATTTCGTACGCGCCGATGACGGTACCAGGCGCCAGAGTCACTGCGGCTGTTGCCTGATGATGCCGTGCATGCCGCGCAGTATAGCGGGATTGACCGGCGCCGGTAGACGGCGGCGAATCAGTCTCGGCCCTTCTCTTTGAGCCGCCTCGCCAGCGCCTTGGAACCGACCTTGGCGCGTCGCTTCTCCTCGATCTGCGCCCGCTCGTCCTGCTGCCGCGCCTGGAACGCCTGTTCGTCCTGTAACTTCGAGAAGCTCGCGAGACGGGCGGCATCCAGGCTTCCCGAGGCCGCCGCGGCGCGCACGGCGCATCCGGGTTCGCTGCGGTGGCGGCAGTCCCGGAAGCGGCAGTTGGCGGCGAGACTGTCGATGTCCTCGAAGCTGCCGCCGAGGGCTTCGCCCGTTTCCCAGAGCTGGAGCTCGCGCATTCCGGGGGTGTCGATCAGGATGCCTTCGCCCGGCAGCAGGACGAGTTGCCGGCTGCTGCTCGTGTGCCGCCCGCGGCTGTCGGACTCGCGCACGTCGCGGGTCCGCAACAGATCCTGTCCGATCAGGCCGTTCACGATGGAGGACTTGCCGACGCCTGACGATCCCAGGAGCGCGGCTGTCCGTCCGAATCCGATGTACTGGCGCAGGACGTCCAGCGCGCCACTGGCGCGGCACGAAGTCGCAACTACTGGCACCTGAGGCGCGAGGCTTCGGACGTCGGCGACGAACTGGTCTGGGTCGTCGACCAGATCCGCCTTGTTCAGGACGATCACCGGGGCGGCCCCGCTCTCCCAGGCGACGACGAGGTATCGCTCGATGCGCCGCGGGTTGAAATCGCGATCGAGACCGGCGACGAGAAACACGGTGTCGATGTTTGCGGCGACGATCTGTTCTTCGGTCGGAGTACCGGCGGCGCGGCGGGAAAAACGGCTGGATCGCGGTAACACAGCACGGATCCGGGAACCGCCGCGTGCGGCGGTCTCGAGCGCCACCCAGTCACCCACGGCAGGAAAATCAGCGCGCGCTGCGGCTTCGTGCCTGAGTCGTCCAGCTACGCGTGCGAGCGTCTCTTTGTCCGCGGTCAGGACGCGGTAGATGTGTGTGTGTTCGAGGCTGACGCGTCCCGGCGTGAATCCCTCGGCCGCGTACGGTGCGAACAGATCGCCGAGGCGATCATTCCAGCCTAATGGCGCGAGTGCCTCGCTCATGAGCCGAAATCGCGGACCGCAGTCTTTTCCAGGCACCGGAGCACTTCAGCCACGCTCCAGGCCTGCGCCACGCACCCTCTCGGTACGTAAGGCTCTTCCGCGTCGAAGATCTCGCCGATCGATCCAACGCACGCTTCATTCAAGTGCGGCTCGAAGCCATCGAGGAGCCGTCTCGCGCCGGCGCGATCCGCTGGATAGACCCTGAGCCAGGCATCGACGAACGGACCGATCAGCCAGGCCCACACGGTGCCCTGGTGGTACGCGGCGTCGCGCGAGCGTAGATCCCCGTAATATTTATCTTTGTAATCCGGGTGGTTGGGCGCCAGCGATCGCAGCCCGACGGGAGTCAGTAATCGGGTGCGCACGACCTCCATGACCGACGGCCAGCGCGAGGGATCGAGCACCGGGTGATCAAGTGAGATGGCCAAGACCTGGTTTGGCCGGCACGCATCATCGACCGGTCCGCTCTCTCCGTCTATGACGTCGTACAGGTAACCACCGTCAGCGAACCAGAACCGCTCATTGAATGCGCGCTGCGCCCGATCCGCGTGAGCGCCCGGATCCAGATCGGTCTCGCCGCCGTATTCGTGCAGCCAGCGCTCGAGCAGCCTCAGCGCGTTGTACCAAAGAGCGTTGATCTCGACCGCCTTGCCGCGCCGCGGCGTGACGACCCAGTCGTCCACTTTCGCATCCATCCAGGTGAGCTGATATCCCTCAGCGCCTTGACGCAACAATCCGTCGGCCGGATCGACCCCTATGCCGAACCGCGTGCCCCGAAGATGATGACGGACAATGTCGGCCAGTTTCGGCAGCACCGCGCGCAGTGTCTGGGTCTCCCCGGTCGTTCGCACATAACGTTCCACCGCATGGAAGAACCAGAGCGAGGCATCTGCGGTGTGATACAGCGCTTCGCGAGAGCCGTCGGGAAACATGTTCGGGATGAGCCCGTCGCGCACGTAATGGCCGAACGTTCGCAGGATGTACGCCGCCTCACGGTATCGCCTGGTTGAGAGCGTGAGCCCCTCGAGGCTAATCATCGTGTCACGCCCCCAGTCCGTGAACCAGTGGTAGCCGGCGATGACAGTCCGTACTTCTTCACCGGCAGCGCGGGCGCGTGCGGTTTCCTCGGCCCGCCCTGCGGGAGTGATCACGAACTGGTCCGCGGCCAGCACGAGTTCCGCGGCCATGCCGTCGGCCGCGGTCTTCCCGGCGATCGCGAGTAGACGAGAGCGACGGTCCTTCTCGGCACACAGTGCGTCTTCCGGGCTCAGCGCGTGAATAGCTTCCCAGCCCTCCGTGGATCCGATGAGCGTCGCCATGCCGCCCGGTTCGAGATCTACCCGGAAATAACCGGGGCTCCAGAGCGAGCCGACCGAGTCGTATCCGCGGCTTCTCTCCATTTCGTAGGGCACGGCCGAGAAACCGGTGGCGTCCAGCGTGAAGGCGGCACGGCGGCCCAGCATGAGGAGTCGCAATACCGGGACATCGGGTCCCGCTGAGAGCTCGTATCGATGCTGCGCCGCCGACAATGTGTACGTCAGCGCCGCTCCATAACTGACAGGCGCTTCGTACGGGCGGAAATGGACAGAGGGCCGCAGCGACAATCGAAGCGTCCCGTCACCTTCGAGAAGATGGTAAGTGACGTGTACCGTATTCTGACCATACGGCATCAGGAGACGCTTCTCGATCGTGCAGCCCTTCAGCCTGTACTGCCACACAGGCAGGCCCAGCTCGAGACGGAACTCTACGAGGTGATCTGCGCGTTCGCCTGCATTCGGTCCTGCCACTTCATCTTCGTCACCCAGCCAATACACATGGCGATCGGGCAGGCGGACGCGCTCGAGCAGCCTCAGCGCGTTGTACCAAAGAGCGTTGATCTCGACCGCCTTGCCGCGCCGCGGCGTGACGACCCAGTCGTCCACTTTCGCATCCATCCAG
>JAIVJE010000189.1 GCA_020200195.1 Acidobacteriota bacterium
GAGTAAGAGACGCATGAGTACGTCCAGACAGTACGAGCTCGTTTACATCGTGACGCCTGAAGCTTCCGAGCAGGAGGTCACCGATCTGCACACCCAGATTGAGCAGATCGTCCAGCGGTACAGCGGCACGTTCGACAAGACCGAGAACTGGGGCCGCCGCAAGCTGGCCTACGAGATCGGCCACCACCGCGAGGGGACTTACGTCGTCGAGACCATCACCGGCTCGGGCGAGCTGATGAAGGAAATCGACCGCAGACTCCGCGTCATCGATCAGGTCATCCGCCACCTCGTCGTCCGCGTGGACGCGGAGCTGCGCGTGGCGGACCGGACGCGCTCGGACCGCAGCGCCTGGGTGGCGCGGCGGCGCGTGGCGCGCGGGCTGCCGCCGGAGCGCCAGCCTGGCGAGGGCCGCGGTGACGGCGACATGGACGACGATCGGGACGGAGCGGAGGGGCAGCGATGAGCGAAGAACGAGGCGGCCGCGGCCGGGGAGGCCGGGGCGGCGACAAGGACAAGGCAAAGGGCGAAGGACGTCCGCGGGGTGGGTTCTTCCGCCGCCGTCGCGTCTGCAAGTTCTGCGCGGAGAAAATCGACTACATCAACTACAAGGACGTGCGGATCCTGGCGCCGTTCCTGCCCGAGCGCGGCAAGATCCAGCCGCGGCGCATCTCCGGCACGTGCGCGCTGCACCAGCGCAAGCTGCAGGTGGCGATCAAGCGCGCCCGCCAGCTCGCGTTGATTCCCTACGTCACCGATTAAAGCGACAGCGCCAGGGCTGACCACGACGCGGTGGTCGTACCCCGGCGTGGTTCGCTGCAGAGGAATCCGACATGGAAGTCATTCTCCGGGAACACGTCGACAACCTGGGCAAACGCGGCGACGTCGTGAAAGTCGCCGCCGGTTACGCGCGCAATTTCCTGCTGCCGCGGAATCTCGCCCTCGCGGTCACAGAGCACAACAAGCGCCAGATCGAGCGCGAGCGGAAAGTCGCCGAAGCGCGCGAACTCGAAGAAAAGTCGCAGGCCGAAGCGTATGCCCAGCGGCTGTCGCAGGTCGAGGTCGAGATCCCGCGCCGAGTCGGCGAGCACAACGCCCTTTACGGCTCGGTGACGTCGTCCGATGTGGCGCACGCACTCGCGGCGCGCGGCTTCGAACTCGAGAAGCGGAAGATTCAGCTGGCCGAGCCCTTGAAGGCGATCGGCGAGACGATGGTCACCATCAAGGTGCATCGCGAGGTCACGGCGCAGGTCAAGGTCAAAGTGGTGCCCGATAGACAGTAGGAATGAATCGGGTGATCGGGGTGATCGGGTGATCGGGTGATTGCCCGATCGAATCGGGTGATCGGGCGATCGGGCGATCAGTTGATCGGGCGATCAGGCCATCGGGCGATCGAGTGATCGATTGATCTGGTATCCTTCGATCGCCGATTCGGATCCATTGCCCGTCACCGGCTCGCCGATCGCCCGATGCCAGATATCGCCGCCGCACGAACGCTCCCCCACAACCTCGAGGCCGAGAAGTCCGTGCTCGGCGCGATCCTCATCCACAACGAAGCGTTCAATCACGCCGCGGAACTCATCGACGCGCGCGATTTCTTTCGTGACGCCCACCGTCGCATCTTCGACAAGATGGTCGCCCTCAGCGAGCGTGGCAACGCGATCGACTTCGTCACGCTCAAAGAAGAGCTGACGCGGGCGAGCGAGCTCGACGAAGTCGGCGGACCGGCCTACATCGCGTCGCTCGCAGACGGCGTGCCCCGTTCCGCGAACGTCGAGTATTACGCACGGATCGTCAAGGAAAAGTCGACGCTCCGGAGCCTCATTCATTCCGCGAACAAGATCCTGACGGAGGCGTACGAGGCCGAGCAGGAGCCTGATCTGCTGCTGGACGAGGCCGAACGCGCGATCTTCGCGATCGCCGAGGACAGAATCCGCGCCGGGTTCGTGCCGCTGCGGGACCTGGTGCAGAGCAGCTTCGCGACCATCGAGAGGCTGCAGCAGCACAAGGGGCTGGTCACCGGCGTGCCGACCGGATTCGTCGACCTCGATGAGATGACGTCCGGCCTGCAGCCATCGGATCTGATCCTGGTCGCCGCGCGGCCGTCCATGGGGAAAACCAGCTTCGTGCTGAACGTTGCGCAGCACGTCGGCATCTCGACGCAGATGACCGTCGGGTTCTTCAGCCTGGAAATGTCGAAGGAGCAGCTCTTCATGCGGATGCTCACTTCGCAAGCCAGGATTGACTCGCACCGGTTCCGGAGCGGGTATCTCAGCGAGAAGGACTACGGCCGGCTGTCCCATGCGCTGGGTACGCTCGCCGAGGCGCGCGTGTACATCGACGATTCGGCGTCAATCGGCGTGCTCGAGATGCGCGCGAAAGCGCGCCGGCTGAAGGCTGAGCACGGCCTGAACCTGCTCGTCGTCGACTACATCCAGCTCATGACCGGCCGGGGGCGCTTCGAGAGCCGCCAGACGGAACTGGCTTCGATCTCGCGGTCGCTGAAAGGCCTGGCAAAAGAGCTGAACGTGCCCATCGTGGCGTTGTCGCAGCTGTCGCGTGCGCCGGAGACGCGCTCCGAGCATCGGCCGCAGCTGTCCGACCTGCGTGAATCAGGGGCCCTCGAGCAGGACGCCGACGTCGTGATGTTCATCTTCCGCGAGGAGCAATACCGGGACCCGGACGGCCAGCCGAACCAGGAGGCCGAGGGGACCGCCGAGATCATCGTCGGCAAGCAGCGCAACGGCCCAACCGGCACCATCAAGCTCGCTTTCATCAAGGAACATACGCGCTTCGAGAACCTCGCGCACGGTGCCGCGTGATCCGGCCGACGGTCGCACGGGTGGAGCTCGAGGCGATCCGGTCGAACTTTCGCGTCATCTCCGACTTCCTGCGATCCGGTTCGCAGCCAGCGCCGCGCATCATCGGCGTGGTGAAGGCCAATGCTTACGGCCACGGGGCCGGAGAAGTCGCGCTCGCGCTCGAGCGTGCGGGCGCGGCGATGCTGGCCTGCGCCGACATCGAAGAAGCCATCGTGCTCCGCGACGCCGGTGTGCGGGCGCCGATCCTCGTGTTCGGCGCGCTGAGCGTCAGCGACCTCGACGGCATCTTCACGTACGGCCTGACGCCGACGATCTCCACGCCCTCGGCGGCACGGGCGCTGGAAGCTGCGGCCGCCCGGCACCGCGTCACGCTCCGTTGCCACCTCAAGATCGACACCGGTATGAACCGGCTCGGGTTCCGGCACGACAATCTGAGACGTACGCTGCCCGAGGTCGCAGCCAGCCCCCACC
>JAIVJE010000190.1:0-4381 GCA_020200195.1 Acidobacteriota bacterium
CTATCGCGCCGTGGACGTGAATCTGGGCCGCGAAGTCGCCCTCAAGGTGCTCCCCGAGGATCTCCTGCACGATTCTGCCCGGCGCGAGCGTCTGCTGCAGGAAGCGCGCGCGGCGTCCGCACTCGAGCACCCCCACATCGCCGTGATCCACGAAGTCGGCGAGATCGACGGCGTGACGTTCATCGCAATGGAGCTGATTCGCGGTGAGAAACTCAGCGAGACGCTCGGCCGCGGTCCGCTGACCCCAACACGGGCGCTGAACCTCGCGACCGAGATCGCCGAAGGCCTGGCCCGGGCGCACGAGAAAGGCATCATCCATCGCGACCTGAAGCCCGCCAATGTCATGGTCACCGATGAGGGCCATGTGAAGGTCATTGACTTCGGCCTGGCGAAGCTCGTCGAGCCGATCACCCACGAGGCGGCTACGGCGAGCGTTCATGGTCCCCGGACCGGTTCCGGACTCATTCTGGGAACCGCCGCTTACATGTCGCCCGAGCAGGCGCGCGGCGGGCGCGTCGATCCTCGCAGCGATGTCTTTGCGCTGGGCCTGACGCTCTACGAAATGGTCACCGGCCGTCCCGCATTCCACGGAAAATCCAGCCTCGAGACGATGCAGGCCATCCTGACGCAGCCGGCGCCGCCGCTGCCGGCGATAGCCGGGTCGTCGGGATCCGCGACCGCCGAGCTGCAGCGCATCATCGACAAGTGCACGGCCAAAGACGCCGAGGATCGGTTCCAGGGAATGAAGGACCTCGTCGTGGATTTGCGCGCTGCGCGCCGGCGGCTCGAGTCGACGCAAACGGCCAGTGTCGTGCAGGCACCGGATGCTGCGGTTGCGCCACCGCAGACAGGTCGTGGTCATTCGCGCCGCTTGTCCGGCGTTGCACTTGTGATCACGGCCGCGGCGGCCGTGGTGTGGTGGACTGGACGAAAGCCGGAGCCCGCGGTGAACACATCGGGCAAACCGGCCGTCGCCGTGTTGTACTTCGAGAACAACACCGGTGACAGTTCGCTCGATTGGATGCGCACGGGGCTCACCGACATGATGGTGACCGATCTGTCTCAATCGACGAACATCGAGGTCCTCGGCACCGATCGCCTCGTCCAGATTCTGCAGGAGCTCAGGCGGTCAGACGATCGTGTGATTTCGGCGGACCTGGTGCAGGAGATCGCCAGTCGGGCCGCCGTCGACAACGTGCTCGTTGGCAGCTACGTCATGGCGGGAGTCGAAGATGGTCGCGTTGGGCGCCGCACCGCCGGGCCCGCTGCTCGCCCGTCCCGGTGAGCCGCGAGAGAGCGGACTCGATCGCGGTGTTACTGACGTCACGACGTCCTCGATCGAGGCGTACCGATACTATGCCGAGGGGATCAACTTCCACGAACGGAGTCTGTCGGCGCAAGCCGCGCCGCTTCTCGAGAGGGCGATCGAAGTCGATCCGGAATTCGCGATGGCCCACGCGAAGCTCGCGGTCGTCAGCAGTAATCTCGGACTTTTCAACAAGCGCGACGAGTATGCCCAGCGTGCGCTGAGCATGATCGATCGGCTGACGACCCGTGAACGGTACTACATAGAGGGCTTCTATTACGGGCTGCGGCCGGAAACCATCGAACGGAGCATCGTCGCCTACAAACAGGGGCTCGCACTGCACCCTGAGCACCAGGCTTCTCGGCACAATCTTGGCCTGCACTACCTCTTTCTGGAGCGCTACGCGGAGAGCATCGAACAGTACGAGGAGCTCCTGCGGCGTGGGACATCCAATCCGTCGACTTATCAGAATCTAGCGGGCGCCTACATCGGCACTGGCAACATCGGCCGCGCGCGCGAGCTGATGGCCGAGTTCGTTCAACGGTACCCGGAGAATGCAGTGGGGCTCGAGGGTCATGCGGAAACGCTGGTGGCGGATGGACAGCTCGACGAAGGCCGATATCTGTTCGAGAAGTCCGACTCGCTCAACCCACTTGATTTTGTCGCCCGGCTGGGGCGGCGGAATGTGGCGCTGCTGCAGCACCGCTGGGTTGACGCGGAATCGGCAACCAAGGAGCTGGTCGATGCCGCGAGTCCATTCCAGCGTTTCGTCGGCCTGATAGGGGCCGGCCACATCAGCATCGCACGAGGCCAGAGTCGGCGGGCCTTGGAGCACTGGGACCGTGCCGCGCGCATTCCAGGGGTGGCTCCATTCAATCGCGCGGCGGCTCGCAATCGACAAGCGATGATGCTGCTCCGAAATGGGAAACCCGCTGCCGCGCTTACGCAGGCGGAGCTCGCCGCAATCGACGCCCGCAATCGTGACCAGGAGTTCGAGACGCTTCAATTGCTGGCTACCGCGCAGGCAGCGCTGGGCCGCAGCGCCGATTCCGCGAAGTCGCTGGCCGTCCTCGAGGAGCGCGCGCGCCGCTTGCCAAGCCAGCGCGAGCAACGGCGGGTTCACTGGGCGCAGGGAGAAATCGCGCTCATTCGCGGCGACACGGGGACGGCGGTCTCCGAGCTGACGAAAGCTCTGAGCACGCTGCCGGTTCACGGCCCGGTGACTGGTCCACCCTCGTCCCACGCCGATCTCTGGTTCGCTGCGGCTTCGGTCAACATCAGAGCCGGCCGCGACACCGAGGCCGCTCAACTGCTCGAACGGCTTCAATCGGCCTACGAGCGCGTGTTCGGCATGGAAGCGTACGCCCGCAGCTTCTTTCTGCTAGGGCAGATCTACGAGCGGCGCGGCGATGTTGCACGGGCGCGCCAGCAGTACGCACGGTTCCTCGACCTCTGGCGCGACGGCGATCTCGAACGTGCATGGGTCGCGGAAGCTCAAAAGAAGCTGTCGCAGTGACGAATCGGCCATCCGGACAGCCGCGGTGGTAACAATTTCGCCGTTTCGAAACAGGAATGTCCGGGTCTGTCCAGTATTCCGTCTGGTTCCGCCCAGACATTCGTCCACGTCCGCTCACTCCGCCAACGAACTCCGCGGGCCACGGTGGCGTTCCAATTGCACGCTTCCCATGAGCCGTCTTCCATGCACAAGCTTCGAAGCGATGAGGATCGCGACTTCCTGACCCGTGAGCCGGCCGAGCTCCATGCTTTAGCCTGCAGGGGTTTCGTGAATCGGAGAGCGAGACGAGCGGACTCGTGCACCCCGACTGCCCCCTCTGACGGGTCCGATGCCGCGAGGCCGTACAGGCCCCCAGTCCACAGCGTTCGCCGGCGGACACGTGGGCAGACGAGGCGCCGGTGCTGGCCCGCCTGGCGGCTGCGTCGGTGCAGGGACTCGTCGCGCTCGGGCCACGGGCCGGCGCCCGCGTGGCTCGGTACGGCAGCCCGCCCGAGGCGGCTGCTCCGGTGACGCTCGGCCCGTGTCACGCGAACGTGGGGGGCTTCGATCGGCATGCGGGGATCGTGGTCCGGGCGGGTAATCGCGAGCGGCTCGAGCGGTTGTGCCGCTCCACGTTGCGGCCGCCGATCGCGCGGGCGCGGCTGCGCCCGTCGCCTTCCTCGAACGACTGGCCGTGCTGGTGCCGCGGCCCCGCATCAACCTGCGGCTGTACTACGGCATCCTAGTGTCCTGTCCCAGTGGTTCGCGACACAATTCCCGGGCGGGGCATCCCGCGTCGCGGCGTTGCTCCTCGCGCAGATACTCCCGGTATCCTCGCTCGTCGCGCCTTGCGATCCGGGCGCCGCGCCCGGGACTTATGCCACGATCCACTGGGACGGGACACTAGCGCCGCGTGGGCCGTGGCGCTGCCGTCGTCGCGTCGGCCGGATCAGAATGGTCCGATGCGCCGGCGGGCTCCGGGCCGCCCGACTCCGACGGGCGTGATCGATCAGGTTCTCGGCGCCCCGGCGCGTATCTCTGGGCCGATCTGATGCGACGGACGTTTGGGATCGACGTCCTCGAGTGCCCGCGGGGCGGCGGCCGGCTGCGGCTCCTGGCGCTCATCGAGCAGCGCCGCCCGGTGGAACGTATCCTGCGGCATCCTGGTCTCCCGACGGACCTCCCTGGGCTGCAATCAGCTCGCGCCCCGCCGCTGCCAGCCGATGATCCCGCCGATCAATTCGGCGCTCCGGCCGACGCGACGTGCTGATCACGTGTCGGGAGCCGTGTGCTCGTCGCCATCGTGCCGACTGCTTCAACGCATGGCATCGTGCGGTCCGACTCCGATTCGGTATAAAACTGCCTCGCAGGTCCGGCGAAGGCGGTTAATCCGCGCTGTCGCAGAGGGGTGAGCGGGGGTCTGATACGGGATCTTCGCTCAACTCCTCACGCCGGCACCGATGGCAATCCGCATGAGCAACTGCAGCAACGACAACGGCACACGCTCGAGACCCTGACGGATCGCGTCGATCAAGGTCACGGGCGACGCCGCCCTAGAAGAGACCTGCGGGCTCACGACT
>JAIVJE010000190.1:4428-6340 GCA_020200195.1 Acidobacteriota bacterium
CTCCGGCACGTACGTGAGGTGCGCTGTCTCGGGCCATTTGCCGAGGAAGCCCGGGAATTGGGATCCGTATTCGGCGATGCACGGCGCTGTTGGCGGGAGGTCGTGGACAAACCGCCGGGCCGCTGCCTCGAGCCGACGGGGACCGATACGTCAAATGCCTACGTTGGCCTGCGGAGCGACAGAGTCTCGTATATCCTCCAGCGCATCAACGAAACTTATTCAAGCGCTATGACTGAACAGATCTCTATCGATGTTCCTCTGACCGTCGAGCATCTGATGCCTCAGAACTGGCTTGAACACTGGCGTCTTGCGGACGGTTCCAGAGGTGTTTCGGAGGTCGACGCACTGTCTTCGTCTGATGAGGACCCTCGCGCCACACGTAGCCGTGCACGACATCAGGCCGTCCACACGTTAGGAAATCTGACCGTACTCGTGCGGCCCTTGAACTCCTCAATTTCAAACGGCGCGTGGTCGCGGAAGAGACCGCAACTGCTCGCCGCATCACTTCTGCCAATCAATCTGCAACTGCAGCGATATGACGTGTGGGACGAAGACGCGATCATGACACGGTCGCGGGAGATGTTCGAGCGACTGGCGTCGAGAATTTCCGCAGGCGAATGGTCAGGTCTTCACAGCAGCGGCCGATTTGGGCCTGAGCATTCTTCGCGGCGTACGCGCCCATTACAACATCGGACGCCAAGGGCATGGGTTGCGAGATGAGGCCGGCGCGATTATCGGAGGAGCCGACCGCCTTTCGCTTCCCTACGGCAGTGACGGGAACGTGTATTGGTACTCTGACCGCTGGCTGGACGGCATCCTGAAGGCGCGTCCCGACCTGCTGGACCCACGGTAGAAACGAAGGTGAATCGCGATATCCCGGATCCAGCACCGATTCTCTGCAGCCGCGCGAAGTGTAAACGCTGGGCGATTCTCATCTACGTCGGCGATAGACATCGATGGGTGGGCCGCGCGTGGTGTCTCGGTCACGGATATCTGAATACTTGTGCCGGTTGTGGACACGTCGTCTCCGTCTGTCCGATCGCTGGGTGCGGAGACTGCCAGGGGATCAACGAGCACGTCAACGCGTTCCTTCAGGAAATGTGGCTGTCTCAGCTCCGCGCGTTCGGATTGGTTGACTGACGTGCCGAGCCCCGGGTTACGCAAATGGAGACTTCGATGGCGAAACCAAACAGTTTGGCATGTCCGTTACCGACGTACCAAACAAATCGGAAGGTGTGGAGACGGAAGATCCTGAGCTGCGCTCGAATGGCGACGCGTGCCCGGGCTGGCAAGTGGACGAATACCGGGCCGTTTGAGGTGATTGTGTTGCTCTATTTGAACGAAGGAAAGCAACACGACAAACACGATGTCGATAACCGACTGAAAGACGTTCTCGACGGTCTTCAGGGGGCGTTCTACGAAAAGGCAAAGGGAAAGAAGCGCGCGAAAGGGCGCATCATCAAGAATGACAGCAGTGTCTGTCGCGTCATTGTCGAGAAGCAGCAAGTTCCGAAGAAATACAAGAATCGCCTCGAGGACGCACCGGGTGGTCGGCTGCTCGTTCGACCCTACTCGCCGCGTAGGTGGCGGATTCAAATCACTAAGGCTGAGTAATCAGCAACGAATGGCCGCCACCATTGAAAACCCCATTCTTGATGGTCCGTTTGACGCCGCGAAGCGCCATTTCCGCTTGGACGAGGTCGGGATCACCAGCGACGATCGAAAGTCGCGCCGTCGCAGCGCGTAATTTATGCCCATCCGCGCGTCCGAAGTAACGGGCCCGCAGACAACCTTCGAGACCGAATGGACGCGACCGCATCAAGGAACCGCGGAAGTTAGCTGTTCTTCTGTGAGCGCCAGGCAGTTGAGATGGCGGCCTGCTCCTAGGGTCTTGTGGCATCGAGGCGGGGAT
>JAIVJE010000191.1 GCA_020200195.1 Acidobacteriota bacterium
CTCGTGGACGTGGGCATGGGCACGCGAGCCGAGGACTACACCGGCAAGGACGTCAACGGGAAGATCGCGCTCGTCAGCGGCGACCCGCAACTCGCGCACGGACAGGCCGTTTGGCGCCACGGCGCACGCGGCGTCGTCTCGATCCGCGCGAGCGACCTCGAGCTGCCGCACTTGGTGAGCAACCCGACTCTGGGCAATAAGACCGGGGTGGCCGGTGAGATACCGTGGCAGGGGCCCAACGGCGAGACGCCGGGCTTCCTTTTCGGCGTGTCGTTCCTTCAAGGCGAGCAGCTCCGTGCGGTGCTGCGGCGCGGCAAGGTCGTGCTGCACGCCGTCGTGAAAGCCACCACTGGGCCCGGCGAGTACAAGCAGGTCGAAGGCATCATCCCTGGGACAGATCCGTCCCTCAAGGAAATTTGGATCAAGTCGCATACGAACTATCGCAACACCGGAGGCGGCAACAACCTGACGGGTGTCGGCGCTACCCTCGAAATCTCGCGCGCGCTGAACCGGCTTATTTCAAGCGGCACGCTGCCCAGGCCGCGCCGCACCATCCGTTTCCAGTACAGCGCCGAGCACTTCGCCAGCACCTACCAGTTCCATCAGCATCCCGAGCGCCTGTCGCGGCCGCTGACTTTCTTCAGCGTGGACATGACTGGATACAACCAGGACAAGGTGGACGGAATCCCGAACCTCTACCGGACGCCGTACTCGAAGCCGCATTTCCTGAGCGACGTAGCCGAGGACTTCGCGCACGCCGTGGGTCGCGCCAACGCGACCACCGGGCGGATGAATCCGGACTTCGACCCGATTTTCGCGCCGACCGGCACGCGCGACCCGTACCGCTACGTCGTCGATGAATTCTGGGCGCCGAGCGACCATGAAGAAATGGTTGAGGGCAGCATCGATGTGCCGTCGGTGCAGTTCGGGCATCCCGACCGCTATATCGGGACGCAGGACGATGATCTGGACAAGGTGGATCCCACGCAGATGCGGCGCTCGGTGCTGCTCATTGCGTCAACGGCCTACTACCTGGCGGGGCTCTCAGCCGAGAACATTCCGACACTCGTGCCGGTGATCACGAGTTATGCGCAGGCGCGGATCGGCCGGGAGGCACAACGGGCCCGCTCGCTCATGGAGGCGGCGTCGGCAAGCGCCTTTTCGACCGAGTTCCGCGAAGCCCTTAACATTGGTCGGCAGGTGATCGCACGCGAGCGGCTCGCCCTCGAATCGCTCAACGAGCTGGGCCTCATGCCTATTGCCGAGCAGATCGTCGCGCGTGGTGTCGCGCAACTCGAGACGGTGTCGGCCGCAAACGAGAAAGCGCTGCGCGATCGCGTCGTGGCGCTGGCGGCCGAGAAGAAGGTGACGCTCGCTGAGCCCAAGCCGTCCGCGGCCGAGCAGCAACTCGAACAGTGGGTGCCGAGCCGCAACGTGGCGATTAAGGGGCCCGTGAACCTCTGGCGCCCGGAGTACGGAGCGATTTGGATCGCTCAGAAGACGGGCAACGCGGACGTTCTCAGCCAGGTTCCTCTCACCAAGTCGGGGCGTTTCGTGGCGTACGAGGCTCTGAACTTCGTCGATGGGCGGCGCACGCTGCTCGAAATCCGCGACGCCGTGAGCGCGGAGTATGGTCCCCTCGCCGCCGCCGACGTCGAGCAGTACTTCCGGTTTCTGGAGCGCCTAGGCGTCGTAACCCTAATCGCCGCTCCGCCCATCCCGAGGTGACACCATGTCCATCAGTCAGCACGGTCGCCGCCACTTCGTGAAGCATTCGGCGCTCGTCGTCGGCTCAATCGGCTTGACGGGTCACACGGCCGGTGCAGCACCTGCGTCCACCGAGGAGTTGTCCATGGGTTACGAGCAATACATCGGCCTGCCCGTGTCCGAGGCGCCGACACCAGCCCTACTCGTCGATCTCGACATCTTCGAGAAGAACTTGAGTCAAATGGCTGATGTCTGCCGCCAGCGCAAATGCGCGTATCGCCCTCACGGCAAGGCCCATAAGTCGTCGCTTGTCGGAAAGAAGCAGCTCGCCGCGGGCGCCGGAGGCATTTGCGCGGGAAAGCTCGGTGAAGCCGAGGTGTTCGTGGCCGGCGGCATCCTCGACGTCCTCATTACGACCGAGGTGGTCGGCCGACGGAAGATAGAACGGCTCCTGCAGATCGCGAAGCTCGCACCTAACCTGAAGGTCGTGGCAGACAGCGAGGCGAACGTCGCCGATCTGGCGGCGTCGGCGCGGGCCGCTGGTCTGCGGCTGGCCGTCCTCGTGGACGTGAACGTCGGCCAGAACCGCACGGGCGTGGACACGGCCGACACGGCCGCCAAGGTCGCCCAGGCGATTGCCAGTTCGCGAAGCCTGCGGTTCGCCGGAGTCCAAGCCTACGGCGGCACAAACATGCACGTGGTTGGCTACGAGAACCGGCGCGCCGCGTCCATGTGGGCTCTCGAACGTGCCACCAAGGCCAGGGCGGCCATCGAGAAAGCTGGTCTGACCGTTGAGATGATGAGCGTCGGCGGCACCGGCACGTACAACATCGACAGCGGCTACCCGGGAGTCACCGAGATTCAGCCCGGTTCCTACATCTTCATGGACTCCCATTACCGCAGCATCGGCGGCGAGTCGTCTGACGTCTACGACGACTTCGGTACTGCGCTCTCCGTGCTCACCACCGTGATCAGTCGGCCGTCCAAGGGGCGTGCAATCACTGACGGGGGCCACAAAGCGCTTTCGACCGACTCCGGTTTACCGATGCTGAAGGACACGCGCGGCGTGGTCTTTCAGCTCGGCGGTGACGAGCACGGAGTCCTCCTGATCAAGGATCCGACCAGGGACTTTGCGATCGGCGACAAAGTGGAGTTCATCCCGAGCCACTGCGACACGACCGTCAATCTCCATAACGTGTTCTGGGCAGTGCGAAAAGGGTTGATCGAGGGGGTCTGGCCGATCGAAGCGCGAGGCCGTACCGACTAAAGATTTCAGGCGACGCCAGTTTTAGAAGACCGATGCGCGATCCATACTCAACTGCGGGCCGTGGTGGTTTCATAATGATCGTACTGCGTCCAGACCAGTCCCTGAATGGTTTGTTCGTGAATGACGCCGGCAGGTTGCTGGACATTGCAAATCCTGACCCTACGGCGCTTCTCGGCTGATCGCGTCACCGCGCAGTGTGCTGCATCGTTCATTCCGAACGGAGTGGCGGGCAACGGGTCAACGTTTGGTTAGGCGGCGCAATCTGCATGCATATTCTCCTTTGTGATGCATTCAGCGC
>JAIVJE010000192.1 GCA_020200195.1 Acidobacteriota bacterium
GCGCAGCACAATGCGAACGGTCAGGCGCTGGCGGCCTTTCTCGCCAGCCATCCCAAGGTGAAGCAGGTCATCTATCCCGGGCTGCCGGACCATCCGCAGCACGACCTGGCGAGGCGGCAGATGCGCGGTTTTGGCGGGATGCTGTCGTTCGACGTCGGCACGTTCGAGAACGCGCGGCAGGTGTGCAATCGCGTCCGGTTGATGGCGCTTGCCGAGAGCCTCGGCGGCGTCGAGACATTGCTGTCTCATCCGGCATCGATGACGCATGCCTCAGTGCCGCCCGAAACCCGCGCCGCGATCGGGATCACCGACAGCATGGTCCGTATTTCGGCCGGCATCGAGGATGCGCAGGATCTGATCGACGATCTAGCACAAGCGCTGAATTGAAGAGGGTTCCGCGGAACCATTCGTGCAAACCATTCGTGCGGAACTGTTCGTGCTACCGTGTCGACTCGCCCACCCACCGCAGATACGCATCGTTGCCGTCCACGATCGACAGCACGACGAATTCAGGGACTTCGTAGGGGTGCAGCTCGCGCACGCGTTCCCAGAGCGCGAGGATGCGCTCCCGGGCGGTCTTGATGACGACCTGGCGCTCGCTCTCGTGCTCTACCCTGCCTTCCCACCGGTACACCGAGTCCATCGTCGGCAGGACGTTGACGCAGGCCGCGAGGCGTTCGTCGACCAGAGCGCGGCCGAATGCGAGGGCGTCGACGTCGGTGGGAATCGTGGTCAGAACCATCACGTACTCGGAGGTCATGGAGGCTCACCTCAGCCGCAGCTTTTGTGCCGACGCCCCTAATCTGTGGGATGCAGCGGAACGAAACTATTGTACAAAGGACCATCATCAAAGACATGGCTGCCGCCCCCGAGATGCCCCGGGCTGCCCTTGGTCCGGGCCGCCGGAAGGAAGGACCGCATCCCATGCGCCGTGCGCGTGTGGCGCCGACGCAAGGCCGGGCCACCGGCTGGCGGAAGGCGGTCTATTCTCTGCTGGTGTTCGCGACCGTCGTGCTGTTTGTTGACGCCCTCGTCGGCGACAAGGGTCTCACCGAAACGGCCCGGGCGCGGCGCCAACACACGGATCTGTCAGAGTCGATCGAACGGTTGCGGCGGGAAAACGCCGCGCTCCGCGAGCAGATGCGGCGGCTCAAGGAGGATCCGGACGCGATCGAATCGCTGGCCCGTGAGGAGCTTGGCCTCATCCGGCCCGGCGAAGTCCTTTTCATCATCAAAGACGCCAAACCGGCGACCAACCACTAGAGACACGAGACAGAGGATCAGCCGGTGAAGCACCCGGGCACCGCGGCGGTCCTGAGCGCCGTCATTCCGGGAATCGGCCAGTTCTACAACGGCGATTTCCTGCGTGGCATTTTCTGGCTGATCGTGACGCCGGGGCTCTGGATCGGCAGCGGCGGCGTGCTGGGGTGGATTTGTCACGTCATCGCCGCCGTGACGGCGCACCGCCGCGCCCGTCTGAAAAACCGCGAAGTCGGCTCCGCCGGCGGCTGACGGCGCCGTCCCTGGCCAAACGGGGACAGCCAACTTTTCGGAGGTTCGTGGTGAAAAAGGCGGATGTCCCCTATAATCTCAGCCCGAACACATGAGCTCCGCTCCGGCCCGCTTGATACGTGGCGGTGCCGGCGGCTGCGGGGTATCGGCGCATCGCGCGAGAGTGCCCGAGGCACAGGAAGGACGCCGTGTCACATGACCAATGACGAACGCGATGAAGTACGGCGGATTCTGGTGGCGTTCGAGGATGCCGGGATCTGGTGCGAACAGCTCGCAGAGCGCGAGCAGCAGTTGATCCGGAGCATTCAGCAGAACCGGATCCCGAGCGGGCCCGACCTGTCGGCGGAGCTGACGCAGATCGCAGAGACCTTGCGCCATTTGCAGGACGATCGACACTCGGTCGAGATCGTACGTAAGCGGATCGGTCTCGCCCCGGTGAACGTGTAGGGTTCACTGCCCGATGTAGTGGGGCCCTGAGCCGCTGTGACTTCCCTTTGCGCACTAGTACCACGTTTCAGAAGTCATGTTAATGACGCCGACGGACAACCTTCTTGATCAGGTCGGCCGGCTCCTTCGTCCAGACGAACGGAGTGGGATGCTCATTCCAGCGCTCGATGTAGTGCCGAATGTGCGTGACGAGGGCCCGGACCGTGTCGAACGAGCCCCGGCGTACCGCTTTCCTGGTCAGGATGCTAAACCAGACTTCGACGAGATTGAGCCACGAGGCGCCGGTAGGCGTGAAGTGAAACTGCACGCGGGGGTGCGCCTCCAGCCACGCGAGCACCGCGGGCGTCGAATGCGTCGACGAGTTGTCGAGAATGAGGTGAAGGTCCTGTCGTCGATATCGGCGTTGCAGCGTCTGCACAAACTCCAGAAACTCGACCGCGGTATGCCGCTCGTGACAGGCGCCCGTCACCTCCCCCGACGCGACGTTGAAGGCCGCGTACAGGCTGGTGAGTCCGTTGCGACGGTAATCATGGGTGCGACGCGCCGGCAGGCCCGGTCGCATCGGCAACAGTGGTTGGGTGCGGCTCAGGGCTTGGATCTGGGTTTTCTCGTCCAGGCTGAGCACGACGGCGTTCAGGGGTGGGCGCAGGTACAACCCGACCACATCGTAGATCTTCGTCTCGGCGTCCGGGTCCGTGCTGAATTTGAAGGTCTCCAGTCGATGCGGTTGCAGCGCATGCGCGCGCCAGATCCGATGTACCGTCGTATGGGAAACGCCGACCGTGTCGGCCAGATCGCGGGAACTCCAGTGCGTGAGGCCGGGCGGGGGCGGCTTCAGGGTCAGCGCGACAATGCGCGCGGTCTTGCGCGCCGTCACCGTCGGCGGGCGTCCGGAGCGGGGCTGATCCGGCAAGCCCGCCATCCCCGTCTCAACAAACCGGCGTCGCAGCCGGCTCACTTGGACGACCGTGTACCCCGTCTGGCGCGCGATGTCCACGCCGGACACCTCCTGGGCCAACAACAGGATGACGCGCGCGCGACGCATCACGCCGGCGGGAATACTCGGCGACCGCTGCAGCCGCTCCAATTCGCGGGAGTCATCTTCCGACAGCACGATCGATCGCGCGTGATTTGCCATAATCCCCTCCAGGAATACGGGGCATGGCGGTGATATTAACATGACTTCTGTTACGAAGTACTAGTTGGGCTCACTTCAACTTTTCTGGAAGCGGCGACAGACTGCCGACCTTCTCCGCGACTTTCCGACAGGCATCGATCAGATCGGAGACGAGCCTGTCATCAAC
>JAIVJE010000193.1 GCA_020200195.1 Acidobacteriota bacterium
GCGGCCACGCGGCTGCTCATCGTGCCGCACGAGATGCTGTGGCGCGTCCCGTTTGCGGCGATCCCCGCCGCCGACGGATACGTTGGGGATCGCACCACCATCACATACACGGGCTCACTCGCGGCCGCGAGGCAGCCGCCGGTCACGTCCGTCACGACGCCGCGTGTCGCGATTCTCGCGGTCGCCGCCCCCGACATCGCCGAACCCGTCCGTCAACGAATCGCACAGACCGCACCAGACTGGATGTTGCGGGCGCCGGACGCCGCCGAGCGCGAGGCGCGTCAGGCCGCTGCAGTGCATGGCGATGACCGTGCCGTCGTGCTCGCACGGGCTGCGGCCCATGAGGCGGCATTCCGGTCGCAGGCGCCGGGCTCGAGCCTTCTGCATCTCGCGTCGCCGTTTCGCATCAACAGCGCAAGCCCGTTGTTCTCTCCGGTAATCGTCACAGCCGGTGCGGAGCTGTCCGACGCCACTGACGACGGCGCGCTCGAAATCCGGGAGATCATGAATCTCGAGCTTCCGGCCCGGGTGGCGGTTTTTTCCGACGGCGCGGCGATGGCCATGCGTGACGCCCCCTCGGTGGCGGACGTCGTGCAATGGGGGTGGCTCGCGGCGGGTGTGCCGTCGCTGGTGTTACCGCGATGGACTGGAGATGAAAAGAGTACCGGCCTGCTGCTCGAAGCGCTTCACAGGCGTTTGCGCGCCGGCGATCGAGCTGGGGAGGCGCTACGCGCGGCCGCGGCGGTTCTGCGCGCCAACCCCGAGACCGCAGCCCCCTTCTATTGGGCCGGATGGTTGGCGCTCGTGTCCCGAGACCGCTGACCGCGAGGTCTGCGCGCTATAGCCCGGCGCTGCGAATGTCTCCCCGAGGCGGGGACAGTTTCCGATCCGGGAAGAAGTCGCGGCCGCGCGCAAATTCGAGCGCGTTCTTCGCGGCCCCCACCAAAGGGATCGCGTTCAGGCCCGTGTCGAACGCGCCGCTGATCACACCTTTCCGGCGCATCGTAGCCACCACGGTCGCTACCGCGATCACGGCCCCAATGATCGGCACCGAGCGCGACATCCGCCTCGAGAGCCGGGCTCCACCCCACCGCGTAACACGATCGGTTATCGTCGTCGTCATAACTGACACAGCTGCAAACGCTATTCCGCAGACCGCATTCCGCGGGTGATATGGTTGGGTCGGCCCGCGTCTGGTCTTCATGTCCGTTCCACACGTAGTCATCCTCGGCGGCGGATTCGGCGGGTTGTACGCCGCTCGAGCGCTCAAACGCGAGCGAGTCGCCGTCACGGTGGTCGATCGGCGTAACCATCATCTGTTCCAACCTCTGCTGTATCAGGTCGCCATGGCGGCGCTCTCGCCGGGTGACATCGCTTCGCCAATCCGGTGGATCGTGCGGAAACAGCGGAACGTCGACGTGTTGCTCGGCGACGTGCGCCAGATCGACACGACGGCGCGCCTCGTACGGCTCGAGGATGGCTCCGACATCCCGTACGACTTCCTGATCGTGGCAACCGGGACAACGCATGCGTACTTCGGTCATGACGAATGGCGGACGCTGGCGCCGGGGCTGAAGACGCTGGACGACGCGCTCGAGATCCGCAGGCGCGTGCTGCTGGCGTTCGAGCGGGCAGAGCGCGAGAACGATCTCGCACGGCGCCGTGCGTTGCTGACGTTCGTCGTGATCGGCGGCGGCCCGACTGGTGTGGAGATGGCTGGAGCGCTGGCGGAGATCGCGAAGAAGTCCCTCGCCAGAGATTTTCGTCACATTGACCCGCGTTCCTCGCGCATCGTCCTCGTCGAAGCCGGTCAGACCCTGCTTGCGGCGTTCCCGGCCTCGCTGCGCGCGGCGGCGCAACGGGATCTCGAACGCCTGGGCGTCGAGCTGCGGTTCGGATCGCCCGTGACCGCGGTGCACCCAGGTCGGGTTGAAACCGGCGGCGAATGGCTTCACGCTGAAACCGTCATCTGGGCGGCTGGCGTCGCCGCGTCTCCGGTGGGAGCCACGCTGGGGGTACGACTGGATCGAGCAGGGCGTGTGCTCGTCACGCCCGAACTCTGCGTCCCCGGTCACCCAGACGTCTTCGTGGTAGGGGATCTCGCCGCACTGAATGGGGCGGACGGCAAGCCGCTGCCGGGCGTCGCCCAGGTTGCCATTCAAATGGGGCAGCATGCCGTCCGAAACATCCTTCGTGCAATCGAACGTCAGCCTCTCCGTCCATTCGTCTACAGAGATCTCGGAAATATGGCCACGATCGGCCGGGCGTCTGCAGTCGCCGACCTCGGCCGCGTGCGGCTGACTGGATATGTGGCGTGGCTGGCCTGGTTGTTCGTGCACCTCCTCAACCTGATTGGGTTCCGGAACCGGCTCGTCGTGATGCTGCAGTGGGCGTGGGCATACTTCAGCTACCAGCGCGCGGTGCGCCTCATCACAGGGTCGGACAGACCGACGTGACACGCCGGACGCTCGTGCGGGCGGCCACTGTCGTCGTGGCCGGATGCGCCGCGGTGATGCCCATCCCTGAGGCGCAGGTTGAACGCTGGTATTCGCTGCGACTGTTTCCGCGCGTGCAGGCGGCGGTGACGACCGCGTCCAATCAAGTCCCGGTTGCCCTTCTTGATATCGCAATCCTCGTGTTGATCGCGTGGGCAGGTTTCCGGCTGGTGAGGCGGATTCGCGCACAGGGCGCGCGCGCATCGCTGCGCCATCTGCCGATGGACGTGGCGGTCATTTCGGCGGTCGTCTATCTGCTGTTCCTCGGGATGTGGGGGTTGAATTACCGGCGTCTGCCGCTCGAATCAAAGCTCGTGTTCGATCGGGCGCGGGTGACGCGTGAGTCGGTGGCACAGCTGGGGCGAGACGGCGAACTTCGTTGCGTGGCTGACATGTGTTCACGGGGATTCCGCGGCGCGCTACAGCGGCTGGCTCGCGGTCTATCAGCACGTGTCCGCCTCACTGCCGGCTCCTGAGCGCCGGGCGCTCGAGAAACTGGTGGCGCCGGGACCGATGGAAGACCTGCGCGCAATTGAGGAGCGCTATCGCCGTGCGAGCCCGGCTGTTCGCTCTGCCGCGCGCGGCGCGTACGACTCGTATCTTCGCGCCAACCGCGTCGAGGAAGGCATCCACAGCTACGCGATGGTGGTTCAGCTCATGCTGGGCACGCGCTTCGACCCGGATTGGAAGCCGCAAATGCGATAGTCCTTGTCCCTTGTCCCTTGTGCCCTTGTCCCTTTTCCCTTTTCCCTTTATTCTCACTTCTTTCCCCGCTTGGGTGTGCGGAGGTCCGTTGATAGGCCAGTCCGTCGGCCCGTTCCGGGTATTAGACAAGCTCGGCTCGGGGGGCATGGGTGAAGTCTATCTGGCCGAAGACACCAGGCTCGGGCGCAAGGTTGCGCTGAAGAGCCCGTCAGCGTCGTGGCTGAGCGACTCGAATGCGCGCGAGCGCCTGCAGCGAGAAGCCCGCGCCGCCGCACGACTCAACCATCCTCGCATTGCCGCCGTGTACGACGTCCTTGAACTCGCAGGACGCCCCTACATCGTCATGGAGTATGTCGAAGGGGAAACGCTCGCGGCATCACTCCGCCGAGGACCGATGCTGCTCGAGCGTGCGGTCGCTCTCGGCCTGGACTTGACCGACGCGCTCGCGGCCGCGCACGCCGCAGGCGTCATTCACCGCGATCTGAAGCCCGGAAACATCATCCTCACCGGCACCGGCGACCTGAAGGTCCTCGACTTCGGGCTCGCCAAGACGCTCCAGCGGGAAGATGATGCGAACCTCACGCACCCCGGTCAGGTCCTCGGGACTCCCGGCTACGTGGCCCCCGAGCAACTGCTCGGCAAGCCGGCCGACGTTCGCTGCGACGTGTACAGCGCGGGCGCGATCTTGTACGAGATGCTCACGGGCCGCGCACCCTTCGAGCAAGGGGATTCGATGGGCAGGGCCCTGGCGGCCCTGATGGAGCGCGTACCGCCGCCGCACCAGGTCAATGTGACCGTTCCCCGCGATCTCAGCGACGTCGTCCAGCGCGCGATGGCGCGCGATCCCGCGGACCGTTATCAGACGGCGGACGCGTTACGGGACGCGCTTCAGCGCGCCGCCGCCTCGCTCGGCAACACCCCGACACGGCTCTTTGGTGCAAGCGCCGAAACGCACCCGCGCAATCGGATGCGATGGCAGGTCGCTGTCGCCGTGGCGGCGCTGCTCGCGGTTGCCGGAGTACCGTTCGCCCGGTGGTGGACCAACCGCGAGGCAGGGAAGCCGGCGGCGACCGAGCCCGTCAGGCCCGTACCTGTCATTGCCGTCCTGCCGTTCGACAATCTGAGCGGCGACCCGTCGCTGCACTACGTCGGCGCCGGCGTCGCCGACACCACGAGCACGAGTCTGGCGTCCCTTCCCACGGTCTCGGTGATCGCACGTTCCCAGATTCATGACGCGATGCAGCGCGACAGCGACATCGGCCGGATCTGCCGCGCTCTCGGCGCCTCATACGTCGTCAGTGGGAGCGTGCAGAAGGTCGGCCAGCGCCTGCGGATCAACGTCAACCTTCTCAACCCGGAAGGACGGATCGTCGCGGGGAGTGGCAGTACCTACGAGGACGACTTCGCCAATCTCTTCACGCTTCAGCGCCGAATCGCTGAGGGTTTGAGCAGCCGCGTCGTCGGGACGCTGTCTGACACGCAACGCGCCGGCCTGTCCCGGAGTCCGACGCGCGACGTCGAGGCCCTGTCCCGCTATTGGCAGGGGAGGGCCCTGCTCGACACGCCGGTACGTAAGGGCGCCATCGATGCAGCAGTCGAGCATTTCAACGAAGCGATTCGCAGGGACCCGCAATTCGCGCTGGCGCATGCGGGGCTCGGCGACGCGTTCTGGCTGCGCTACACCGAGACCAAGAACCCGGAGGACGCGACGGCAGCTCTGGCCGCCATCGAACGGGCGAAAAGCGTTGACCCTGAGGATCCGCTTGTTCACTTGTCACTGGCGCAGTCCTACCAGCGCACCGGCAGAATCGACGAGGCGGCGCGTGAGCTCGAGGCAGTCATCACTCTCAGGCCGACGAACGACGATGCCCATCGGTTGCTTGGAGCGATTTACGAGCAGAAAGGGAAGATGCCGGAGGCGCTCGCGGAGTACAAGCGTGCGATCGCCATTCGTCCTGAGTATCCCCGCAATCACGCCGGGCTCGGCGCCTTCTATTTTCGTACGGGTCAGCTCGCGGACGCTGCCATCGAGTTCCAGCGTGTCACCGAACTGCAGCCCGACGATCCGACGGGGTACCTGAACCTGGGTGCGGCGTTCCATGCCGCGGGCGACACGCGGCGCGCAGTCGCCAACTACAGGCACGCCAACGAGATCTCACCCACCGACGTGGCACTCTCGAACCTCGGCGCCCTCTACCACGGCGAAGGAAGATTCGACGACGCGATTGCCGCTTATGGTGCGGCGATCAAGTTGACGCCCGGTGTCCCGAACTTCCATCGCAATCTCGGCGACGCGTATCGAGCGAAGGGTGACGAGCCGGCGGCGCGAGACGCCTACGCGCGCGCCATCGACATGGCTCAACGAATGCTGTCGGTGAATGCCGGCGATGCAGAGGCGCTGAGCATCATGGCCATTTGCGAAGCGAAGCTCGGACGTTTCGACCGCGCCCGATCGCTGGCGGCCGACGCGATGCGCCGCGCCCCGGAGAGCGGCGCTGTATTGTAC
>JAIVJE010000485.1 GCA_020200195.1 Acidobacteriota bacterium
GCCAGAAGGCCCGGGCGATTGAGCCTGGCCGCTACACCGTCATCCTGGAGCCCCGCCCCGCTGCGCGGTTCCTGTCGCTCATGACCGGTCTGTTCAATGCGCGTGTGGCAGAAGGGGCCGTGCGCAACTACTTCAGCGGCAAGGAACCGGGTACGACGAAGGTCGGCGAGAAGCTCTTCAGCGACAACTTCACGCTGAAGAGCGACATCGGTAACCCGATTCTGCGGCAGACGCCAATCGGGCCGGACGGCTTGGCAGCGCGGCCAGTCACCTGGGTCGAAAAGGGCGTGCTGAAGAATCTCGCGTACGATCGCACGTGGGCGACGCGTCAGAAGAAGGAGCCGACCCCCACCAGCACAAACATGAGCCTGGTGATGGAAGGCTCGGACATGACGGTCGACCAGATGATCAAGTCCACCAAGCGCGGGCTGTTGGTCACTTTCTTCTGGTACATCCGGCCCGTCGATCAGCCGACCCTGCTGAACACCGGCATGACGCGCGACGGACTGTTTCTCATCGAGAACGGCGAGATCGCCGGGCCGGTGCAGAACTTCCGCTGGAACATGTCGCCACTGGTCGGCTTCAACAACCTGTCGGCCGTCGGCCAGCCGGTACCCATTCACACCGGTGAGTCGTACGACGGCCCCGGCACGGCACTCGTTCCGCCCGTCCGGATCGAGGGACTTCTTCATGACGTCGGCGTCCCCGGCGGTTTAACGAACGTGCAATGTTCAATGTGCAATGTTCAATGTGCAACGTTCGACGTGCGGTGCTAGTTCAGGGTGACAGTTTCTATTCAGGAGCGTTATGAGGCGTAGGGACTTCGTCAAGACCATGGCCGCGTCGGGTGTGGCGCTCGCGGCAAGCGACCTGGTGGCCGATCTGCTCGCACAATCGCCCTCCGGACGGGTGCTCGAGTCGAAGTTCAAGGGCCTCGCCGACCTCGCGCTCCAGGAAGCCACGCGCGCCGGCTGCACGTATGCCGATATCCGGTTCACGCGCAATACGAATAACGGCGTCAACGCCACCGGCGGCAACCGGGACTTCGCCGACTTCGGCGGCGGGTTCGCCGGCGGCGATGCGGGCGGGCGGAACCGCGGCGCCGCCGGCTTCGGCGTCCGCGTCATTCACAGCGGCGTCTGGGGATTTGCCAGCAGCCCGATCGTCACGGAGGACGAGATCCGACGGATCACCCGCATGGCCACCGAGGTGGCGAAAGCGAGCGCGATTGCGAAGCGCATGGACGTCAAGCTCGCGCCCGTCCCCGCCTACACCGAATACTGGACGACGGCTGTGAAGAAGGACCCGGCGAAGGTTCCTCAGGAAGAAAAGCAGGCGTACGTGCAGAAGGTCGTCGACATCGCGGTGAAGACCAAGGAAGTGACCAACGTCAACGCTTCCATCCAGCTCGAACAGGAGTGGAAGTACTTCGCGAGCACCGAAGGGTCGTACATCGAACAGGAGATCTGGACGACGACACCGTCCTTCACCGTGACAGCGCGCAAGGACGGCGAGACCAGATCGCGCACCTTCACAGGTGTGCCGATGACGGGCGGATGGGAAGTGGCCGAATCGTCCCAGATGGTCGAGAGCGCGGAACGCATCGCGGCCGAGGCCGTGGAGTTCTGCACGGCGAAACCCCTCGACATGGGTATCAAGGATCTGATCCTCACCCCTTCCCATGCGATGCTGACGATTCATGAGATCGTCGCGCACGCGACGGAGCTCGATCGGATCCTGGGCTACGAGGCAAACTACGCCGGGACCAGCTTCGTCAAGATCTCCGACATCGGGAAGCTGAAGTACGGCTCCAAGCTGTTCAACGTCACCGCGGATCGCACCATTCCCGGCGGTGTCGCGACGATTGGATACGACGACGACGGCGTGAAGACGCAGGAGTGGCCGCTGGTGCGCGAGGGCACCCTCGTCGGCCTGCAGACAAACCGCGAATCCGCCCATTTCATCAACGAGAAGGAGAGCCGGGGCTGCACGTCGGCCAACTCCTGGCGCGATTACCCGTTCCTCCGCATGCCGAACGTGCACGTCGATGCGGGCCCGGCAGGATCGCCAACGCCGGAAGAGATGATCGCGGATACGCAGGACGGTGTCCTGATCGACGGCCGCGGCAGCTACTCGATCGATCAGCAGCGCTACAACGGCCAGTTCGGCGGCAACGCGTTCTGGGAAATCAAGAACGGCGAGAAGACGCGCATGGTCAGCAACGTCACCTACAACGCGATCACGACTGACTTCTGGGGCAACCTCGACGCGATCTCCGGCAAGGAGTCGTGGCGCATGTATGGCACCAGCGGGGACGCGAAGGGGCAGCCCACGCAGACCAATAGCATCTCGCACGGTTCGCCATATCTGCGGATCCGGAAAACGCTGGTCGGCGCGGCGTACGCCTGAATCGGCAAAGGGGACAGCCAACTTTCCAGTGCGCCTGGAAGGAAAACGTGGCAGTCCCTTTTCCGGCTTGTGCAACATAATGAGATCTGCTTCAACAGGAGTAGTTCTCATGAGCGACAGCCACGATAACCGTGGGTATGCCCATCCGGAGGTGCTCGTCTCGACCGACTGGGTCGCGCAGCACCTCGACAACCCCGCGGTTCGACTGATTGAATCCAACGAGGACACGCTGCTCTACGCCTCCGGACACCTCCCCGGAGCCGTGCACGTGGACTGGACCTCCGATCTCGACGATCAAATCCGGCGCGATTACATCACCCGCGAGGGGTTCGTACGGCTCATGTCGCGCATCGGCGCCACGCGCGACACGACGGTCGTCTTTTATGGAGACAAGAACAACTGGTGGGCCTGCTACGCGTTCTGGGTGTTCCAGCTGTTTGGACACACGAACGCCAGAGTCATGGACGGTGGCCGCATCAAGTGGGAGAAGGAAAAGCGGCCGCTGACCCGCGACGTGCGGGCGTACCAGCCGACCCGCTATACCTCGGAGGACCGTGCGGACGCCAAGGTCGGCGAATCCCGTGCCCCTGCCCCGGATAGATCACAAGCTCCGTGGGCACGCCGAGCCGTCTCAGGGCTTGGTACAACTGCTCGGAATTGACGAGCGGGACGTTCCAGTCGTCCTGCCCGCGCAGGATCAGCGTCGGAGTCTTCACTCTGGCCCACGCCAACGACGCGATGCCTCCCTTGAAATCCGTCAGCCGCGCCGCTTCGCCGCCGCGGCGATCCAGCAGCCAGACCTGCGTCTTCTTGGCACCATGTAAATGTCGGTGTCGGACGCGTCCTTCTTCTGGTCCATCTGCGACACGGTGTAGGCGATCCACGCGCCGTCCGGACTGACCCTCGGGTCGCCGACATTCTTGAAGGCAAAGATGTCATCGACCTTCAGCGGCCGGAGCGGTTGGGCGGGGGCGATAGACGGCACCGTGACGAGAAGTGCGACGGTGAAAATGAAGCCGCGCATGACGATAGGCCTCCGGTGGGGGGACTCCGAGCGATATGACGGAGTTACTCGCCGCTGCGGACGACGGAGCGGCGGCTCCGGTGGGTGTCGATCACGTGCTGGCCGAGACGCTTTCTCAGAAACACCTTCGACTCGCCGGTGTCGAGCGGGTGCGGGACGAACCTGATCACGTCGAAGCGGAGCTGCGCCAGCGTGCTGCGCATTTCGTAGAAGCGGTTTTTCGTCTTCACCAGAATCTCGTCGAAACCGTTCTCCAAGGCCCACACTTCCTGCTCCTCCGTCAGCGCCCGGAAATGTCCCTGGCCGCGCCAGTCGGTGCGCGTGCCGCCGATCCACTGATAGAGGACACGGCGGCCGTCGAACTGGATGCAATCCTCGAGCTGCGCGACCAGATCGGCCAGCTTCGGGTCGTTCTCGTTGGCTCGGAGCTCGTGCGCTACCTTGAACGACACGGGTACCGCGGTCCCCGGCTCGTCGGGCAGCGGCGCTTCCGCCATCAGAATCTGATGGTCGCGATCCGCCAGCCGTGTGATGACCTCCGCGGCGCTCTTCTTGCGCGGGAAATCGAGGAAGAACTCCTCGATGTACTGGATCTCGAGCGCCCCCTGCTTGAGGGGGTACTGCTTAATGAGGTATTCCACGGGCCTTTCCCTTACGCGCCGGCCTCGAACGTCTGGAATGGGCTTTCAACGGCGTGCGGCGGAGGTGTAAGTGTTCGGGCTCCGACCACAGACGGAAGCCGCCGATGATGGCGTTGTGATTCGGCCCGATGGTCACGTCGTCGGGCACCTTCTTCAACTTCTTGGTCTGGCCTCCGCCGAGCACCACGTAGTCCACCTGCAGGCCTTCCTTCAACAAGGCTACGACTCTGTGAACGTGCGCGGTCCACTTCTTCGCGCCGAGTCGCTTGAACCCTTTCGTCCCCACGTATTGCTCGTAGGTCTTGTTGCGTCGGTACGGCAGATGGGCGAGCTCGAGCGGCCCGAGTACGCCATCGGCGACCATCGCAGATCCGAGACCCGTGCCCAGGCCGAGAAAGAGCATTCGGCCACCCTTGTACCCGCCCATCGCCTGCATGGCGGCATCATTCACGATTTTCACGGGCACGCCGAAGGCCTTCCGAAAGTCGAAGCGAACCCAGCCGCCGCCCAGGTTCTTGGGTTCGCTGGCAGGTTTGCCGTCCCGCACCGGACCGGGATACCCGATCGAGACAGAGTCGTATTCCCAGTCGGCCGTCGCCTTCTTCACCGCGGCTGCCATTCTCGCAGCGGTCATCTTCGATCCGGAGGGAATCTTCAACGGAACTTTCCGTCCCGTGAGACAGACCTTGACGTTGGTGCCGCCGACGTCGATCACGAGAGTTCTCCTGTTCGTACTCATTGCGGTGTGTTCCACCCTCCCACGTCCGCCACCAGTGAGTCGGCCTGCTTCGGCCCCCAGCTCCCTGGCTCGTAGTCGTACATCGGGCTCGGTCCGTGGATGATCGGGTCCACGATGGCCCAGGCTGCTTCCACCACGTCCTGGCGCGCGAACAGCGTCGCGTCGCCGTTGAGTGCATCGCCCAGCAGGCGTTCGTAAGCGTCCATCCGGCCGTCCTTGCCCTGCTCGGCGACGTCGGTCACAAGGAGCTCGATCGGCTCTCCCCGCATTCCCTCACCAGGGCGCCTGGACTGGACACCGAGCGCGATGGCGACGCCAGGGCTTATTCGGAAGCGGACATAGTTGCCCGAGGCTGGCACCGGCTCGGGGAACACCACCGGTGGAGGGGTGCGGAATTCGATCATGACCTCGGTCACTGTCTTCGCGAGCGACTTGCCGGCCCGGACATAGAAAGGTACGCCGGACCACCGCCAGGAGTCGACCCACAGGCGCAGGGCGGCGTACGTGCCCATGTGTGAATCTTTGCTTACGCCGGGCTCGTCCCTGTATCCACGAAACTGTCCGCGCACCACGTTG
>JAIVJE010000004.1 GCA_020200195.1 Acidobacteriota bacterium
GGCTGCGAGCGGGTAACTGAGGAGGTAACCACCGGTCGGGCCGAGCAATCGCAAGACGCCCTGCGGCAATATTGGCGAAGCGGCAAAGACCGGCAGCCCGGCGACGCCCGCGAGCAGATACAGTACCTGGCTGGCCATGCCGAGGCGGGATCCAAGCGCTGCGCCGCCGAGCAGGACGACCATCGGCTGCAGCGTGAACGGTACCGGCGTGAACGGAAGCGGCACGCTGATCTGCGCAGCGGTGGCAGTCAGCACCGTGATTAACAGGACTGCCGCCGCGCGGATTGGCTGAGTCATGTCGCCGCGCGACGCGAGCGAGCCGAGCAGGGTGCCGTTGGGCTGCGCGCGTCCGATCGGTACCGTCATAACGGCAAATTCTACTGTATGCGCACAGCACTGACAATTGCGGGCAGCGACTCGGGGGGAGGCGCCGGCATTCAGGCCGATCTAAAAACATTCGCGGCGCACGGCGTGTTCGGCACGAGCGCCGTCACCGCGGTCACGGCGCAGAACACACGCGGCGTCATCGCGTGGCTGGCGCTTCCCGTCGATCTCGTCACGGCGCAAATTGATGCGGTGGCGTCGGACATCGGACCGAAGGCCGTGAAGATTGGCATGCTCGGCAACGCAGCGATCGTCATCGCCGTCGCAGACGCCGTGCGCCGGCTTGCGCTCCCGTACGTCGTGCTCGATCCGGTGATGATTGCCAAGGGCGGCGATCGACTGCTCGAGCCGGACGCGGTCGGCGCATTGCGGGACGATCTGCTGCCGGTGGCGTACATGGTCACGCCCAACGTGCCCGAGGCAGAAGTCCTTGCGGACATGCGGATCGGCGACATCGACGACATGCGCGAGGCGGGCCGCCGAATCCTGGCGCTGGGACCGCGCGTGGTTCTCGTGAAAGGTGGACATCTCGACGGCCCTGAAGTGGTCGACATCGCGTGCAGTCGCGACGGTGAGTTCGAACTGCGGGGAGGGCGCAATACGGTACGCGCCGGGCCTTGGGTCAGGCCATGGACCCCTGAACCACGCGTGGCGCGCGGTATACTGAGTACGTGAGTTCCGCTCGCGAGGCCGCGCAGGAGCACCATCGCGTCACGACGGCCGCGCTCGATCCGGGCGCACTCGTGAACAGTGTCGCGGGCCCCGCGTGCGGCGCCGTCGCGACGTTCGTCGGGGTCGTCCGCGACCGCAATGCCGGCCGGCGCGTCCTCTGGATCGACTACGAGGCGTACGCGCCGCTCGCGCACAAGGCCTTCGACCAGATCGCCCGGGAAGCGTTGGAACGATGGCCGGCCGTCCGCCTGGCCATACATCATCGGATTGGTCGCGTCGCCATCGGCGAGGCGAGCGTCGCGATCGCCGCCGCGTCGCCGCACAGGGCGGAGGGGTTCGCGGCGTGCCGGTATGCCATCGAGCGCGTCAAGCAGATGGCGCCAATCTGGAAGCACGAGCACTTCGAAGGGGGCGAGGTCTGGATCGAAGGCGCGCCGGCGGATCCGTGGGACGAGGACGCGCGCAGGCACGCACTCGAGCGCGCGTGCACGTAAGAATCCGGTTGTTTGCGCGGCTGCGCGAGATCGCCGGCGACGCCGAGCTGCACCGCGAGCTGCCGGACGACGCGACCGCGTCGACCGCATGGCACGCGCTGACGGCGCAGTTCCCCGGTCTCGCGCCTTACGAGCGTCTCATCTCGTGTGCCGTCAATGAGGAATACGCGAAACTGTCGACGCCGCTGCAGGAAGGCGACGAAGTGGCGTTCCTGCCTCCGGTCTCCGGTGGAGGCGGCCGCAGGTTCACGACGGACTGACTTATGTTCGACAAACTGACATCGGTCGAGGCGCGATACGACCAGGTGATGGCCGAGATGGCCGACCCGGCCGTCCAGGCGGACTCGACGCGGTTCCGGAATCACTCGAAGGCGCTCTCGGAAATGCAGCCGCTTGTGGAGCAGTTCCGCGAGTACAAGGACGTCGTCGCGCACATCGCCACGACGCAGGAACTGCTCAAGGATGCAGACATGCGCGAGCTCGCGCAGGAGGAGCTGGCCTCTCTCGAAGCGCGGCGGGATGCGCTGCTCGCCGACATCAGAGTCCTGCTCGTACCCAAGGATCCCAACGACGCAAAAAACGTGGTGCTCGAAATCCGGGCCGGTACCGGTGGTGACGAGGCCGCGCTGTTCGCCTCGGACCTGTTCCGCATGTACAGCCGCTACGCCGAGCGACAAGGCTGGCGGCTCGAGGTACTGAACCTCAGCGAGACCGGCAGCGGCGGGACGAAGGAAGTCATTGCGCTGATTGAAGGCCGGAACGTGTACAGCCGCCTGAAGTACGAAAGCGGCGTGCACCGCGTGCAGCGGGTGCCGGCGACAGAAGCGAGCGGCCGGATCCACACGTCCACGGCCACAGTTGCCGTCCTGCCGGAGGCCGAAGAAGTCGACATTCAGATCGACGCGAAGGATCTGCGTGTAGACACGTTCTGTTCGAGCGGACCCGGCGGGCAGAGCGTGAACACGACCTACTCCGCCGTCCGCATCACCCACATCCCCACCGGGGTCGTCGTATCGCAGCAGGATGAGAAGTCCCAGATCAAGAACCGCGCGAAGGCCATGAAGGTGCTGCGATCGCGGCTGTACGAGATGGAGATGCGCAAGCAGCAGGACGCGATTGCGAAGGACCGCCGAACGCAGGTAGGGACAGGTGAGCGGTCGGAGAAGATCCGCACCTACAACTTTCGCGAGAACCGGATCACCGATCATCGGATCCCGTTCACGATGCACCAGCTGACGCAGGCGCTCGACGGCGACCTCACGGAGCTCGTCGACGCCGCGGTCACCTTCCATACCTCGGAAAAGCTCAAGGAAGCCACCACGGCGGACGCCACGGCTGGCCAGGATGACGACTGAAGCCTCCCTGCACGAGCGGATCGCCGAGGGGCGGCGCGCCCTGCTCGGCGCAGGCATCCGGGCCGACGGCGCCATGCTCGACGCGGAGGTGCTCGCACGCCACGCGCTCGGCTGGGATCGTGCCGCACTGCTGTCCCGCGGCCGCGAAGCGCCGCCGGAGGGATTCGAGCTGCGTTTTTCGGCGTTGATTGCGCGACGCGCCGCGCGGGAACCGGTCGCCCAGATCGTCGGGCGACGGGAGTTCTGGGGCCTGGACTTCGAGGTGACGTCAGACGTCCTCACCCCGCGTCCCGAGAGCGAGCTGATCGTCGAAGAAGCGCTCGACGCAACCCTTGGGCGCCGGCCCGCTCACATCATCGACGTCGGCACGGGAAGCGGGTGCCTGGCCATCGCCCTTGCGGTGTCACTGCCGGACACGCGGCTGGTGGGCGTGGACATCTCGTGCGCCGCTCTCGCGGTCGCGCGCCGCAACGCCGCACTTCACTCGGTCGAGAATCGCGTCGACTTCGTCTGCTCGCATCTGCTCGATGGCGTGTCTGCCGCTGCCGATCTGATCGTCGCCAATCCGCCGTATGTGCCGGACTCGGCCGCCCCCGCGCTCCAGCCGGAGGTCATCCGCTACGAGCCCGAAGTGGCGCTGTTCAGCGGCTCGGACGGCCTCTCGGCGATGCGCGAGCTCTTCGCCTCCGCCGCCCGGTGCCTGGCTGCGGATGGATTGCTGGTGGTCGAGTTCGGGTTCGGCCAAGAGGCCGGCGTCCGCGCCCTTGCGGGCGAGTACCGCTGGCACGTGATGCGACTGCGTGCCGACCTGCAGGGAATCCCACGAGTCGCGGTCCTTCGACGATAACCATGGCGGATTGTCTATTCTGCAAGATCGTCGCGGGAGAGATCCCCGCTGCCATCGTGTATCAAGACGCCGAGGTGATGGCGTTCAACGACATCAATCCCCAGGCGCCCATGCACGTCCTCGTGGTGCCGCGACGTCACATCCCAACGCTCAATGCCTTGACCGAAGCGGACGACGAGTTAGTCGGGGTGATGACGCGACGGGCGGCAGCGCTCGCCGCGGAACGCGGCTATGCCGAGCGGGGCTACAGAACCGTGTTCAACTGCGGAGCCGGAGCCGGGCAGACGGTGTTCCACATTCACTTGCACGTGCTGGCGGGCCGAACCCTCACCTGGCCGCCTGGGTGACAAAGAACCGGGTGATCGCGCGATCACCAGTCATCCGATCACACGATTCCGATCGAGTAAGTATCTTCCTCGATCGGCAGATGTGAAGAAATCCACTGCCCGGTAGCCGCGGCGAAAGTATGCCTGGAAGATCTCCCGGGTCGCAAACCGCCACTCCAGCGCCAGGCGCGCGTCCGCCTGCTGCAGGTCCGAGAAACCCACGGGGATTTCGACGAGGACGCGGCGGGCGTCGAGCGTCAGGTCGGCCCTTCCCGGTGCGATCGCTCTGCCGCCGTCGTGTGAGGGATTGACGACGGGCGCGTCGGCAATGCCGCCGTCGCGCACGGGAGGCGTGCCCCATGCTGCCAGACGGCGCTCGACGTGCGGCGTCCGCACGTGCCACTCCGCGACGAACCGATCCGTGGGACTCCCGCGATGGAGCGGGCTGCTCGACTCGCCGTAGATGTTCTCTTCGTACTCCTCGACCACCACGCCGAGCTTGGCGAAATTGAGCCGGGCATTCACCGTCTGCAATGGATCGTACGTCCACTCGATCAAATCGATCCCCATGTCGATCGCCTGCGCCCGCTGCGCGAGCTTGAGCTTCGCGCCCAAACCGGTTCCGCGCGCCTGCGGGATGACCCCCAGCATGTGCGACCACTGGGTCGAGCGTCCGTCCTTGATCCCGGGAATCGAATACACGAATCCCTGCATCTCCCCGCCATCGTCGAAGGCTCCGAGCAGGATGCCCCCCCGCTTGATCGAGACCACGAGCACCGGTGGGGGGACCACGTCCTCGGCATCCGTATAGCCCCACACGGTTTTCTCGAGTTGGGCGACCATGCGGCACTCGGCGAGCGTCTCGAGCAGCCGGATACGCATCAGAGCAGGGCTGGCAGCTCGCGCAGCGACTGAATCACGGGAACGTCAGGCGGGCAGGAGGGGACGGGACCGGCACGCGACACGAGGACGCCACGCATCCCAAGCTGCCGGGCGCCTTCGATGTCATGCGGAAGGCTGTCGCCCACCATCACCGCCTCCCGCGCGGCGGCGCCGGCCTGTTGAAGAGCCGACTCGAAGATCGAAGGATGCGGCTTCATGAAACCATGGGCGGACGACGAAATGGCAACGGAGAACAGACCCTCGAGCGCGAAGTGCGTCTGGAAGGACGCCAGGCACCGCTGCGTGTTGGAGATCAGCCCGATCTTCAGGCCGGCGGCATGCAGCGTCCGCAGCACTTCGGGCACGTCGTCGTAGAGTGAGAAATGCTGGCAGGCGGCCCACTCGTCGTAAATGTCCCGCGCGGCAGCGTCGAGCTGCGGGCCGACACCTCCCATCCCCTGAATGATGCGACGGGTGTAGTCGATGAACACCTGCGGGTCATAGATGCCGCCGCGCGCATCGAGCAGAACCGACGCCGCGGACACGGCTCGATCGAAGAGCGCCGGGTCGACCTCGATCCCGCGCTGCGCGCAGAAGTCTTGATAGCCCGCACCCTGGAACGCGGGGCCGGGATGGATGAGCGTGAAGTCAACGTCGAAGAACACCGCACGGGTGCGCAGCCGTTGTGCCACTTCCCGCACGTCAGGACTCGCGCGGGCCCGCGATAGCCACAGCCGCGCGTTCCGGGCGCAGGGCTTCCGCGGCTGCCGATCGGACCTCCTCGAGCGTGACGGCGCGGAGCAAGTCGGCAAGGCGGCGGTCGTAGTCCAGACCCAGCCCGAACTGCTCGGAGGCCTGCAGAAACGCCGCGATGCTCTGGTTGGTCTCGAGGAGTCGAGGGATCGACCCGATCAGGTAATCGCGGGTCTCGGCCAGTTCACGCGGTGTCGGTCCGGTGGCCGCCAGCGCCGCGACCTCATGATCGATGGCCTCGAGCGCGCGATCGACGTTCATCGGATCGACGCCGGCACGGATGACGAGCGGCCCTTCGCCGACATTCGGATCGAACCCGCTGAACGCGTAGTACGCCATCCCCTGGCGCTCGCGGATGTTGTCGGCGAGCCGCCCCCCCAGACCGAACTGCCCGAGCACGTTGTTCATCATCCAGTATGCGTAATACCGGGGATCCGCCCGCCGAATGGTCGTCACACCATACGCGATGTCGGTCTGCGACTTCCCCGGCATGTGGATGATCCTCTGACGCCGCGAGGCCTCCACGAAAGGCGGTGGAACGGCAACCGGAGCGGGCACGGGGCCGATCCAGCCTTCCAGCTCAGCGGTCGCCCGATCGAGAGCGCGCACGTGTGATACGTCACCGACGATCACGAGCGACAGACACGCCGGACGCATCCGCCGGGCGTGAAACGCCGCCATATCCGCGCGCGTGATGCGCTCCACGGTTTCCACCGTGCCCTTGGCGCGGCGACCGTAGGGATGCGTCGGCCCGTACAGCAGCTCGAAGAGGTGCTCGACCGCGCGCACGGCGGGATTGTCCTCGTCCTGGCGCAGCGCCGTCACGGTCTCCGCGCGCTTCTTGTCGATCTCGAGCTCGGGAAACGTCGGACGCCGCGCGACATCGACGACGATCGCGAGCATCTCGTCGAAGTCCTCTTCCAGGCAGGTGCACGACAGCGTCATCGCATGCCGTGTCGTAACCACTCGGAGCGACACCCCGCGTTCGTCCAGCGCTTCGGCCAGAACCTCGGCCGACCGTTGCTCGGTGCCGCGATCCAGGACCCGGCCGGTGAGGCACGCCAGCCCTAACAGGTCCTGCTGCTCGTAAAGGCCCCCTGCGAGGAAGCTCGCACTGATGGTGACGGCGGGGGTCATCGCCGTTTCCTGAACGATCACCGTCGCGCCGTCAGGCAGGACCGTCCAGATGGGCGACAGACCGCGGGTCTCGGTGATTGTCACGGCCGGCCATCCTGCGGCTCGAACCATCCGATCGTCCGCGCCGTTCTCCCGAGTCGGTTCCGCGCAACCGCGGACACCTGCTCGACGGTGACGGCATCTATGTTCTGCTGCAGCGCGGCAAAATATCCCGGGCCAGCGACGGTGTCGAAGTAGCCGAGTTGATGCGCGATGTTGGTCACGCTGTCGGTTTCGAACACCAGACGCGCCCTCAGCTGACGGCGGGCGCGCTCGACTTCGGATGCCGTCACACCACCGTCGCGCACGCGTTCGATCGCCTCCAGCGCCGCAGCCTCGAGGGACGGCAGAGGCACTCCCTGCATTGCGGTCACGGACACCGAATAGAGAAACGGCTGCGCCGTGGGCACCAGGGCCCCGCCCACGGATGACGCGAGACCGCGCTCAACCAGCGCCGTGTACAGGCGCGCCTTCCGCTGGGGAGCAGTCCCTCTGAAACTCGCCCAGAGGTTGAGACCTTTAGCCCCGGTGAGCACAGCGTCCAGCACGAGCATGGGGAAGAAGTCGGCATCGCCTACCGCCGGGGCATGGTACGCAAGCTTCAAATATGCCGTTGTCCCAGGGCGTTCGACGATCACGCGCCGTTCACCGAGCTGCGGCGATTCGGACGTCGCAAGGCGTACCGGGTCGCTGCCGGAGGGAATGCGCCCGAAGCGTGCGTCCACACGTCCCAGCACGGCCTCCGTCTCCACATCCCCCACCACGACCAGCGTGGCGTTGTTCGGCACGTAAAAGCGGCGGTAATGCTCGAAGAGATCGTCCCGGGTCATGCTGCGGAGATCACCAATCCAGCCGATGGTAGGGTGCCGATAGGTGTGCGAGCGTAACGCGGTCGCGGTCACCTCGGTATCAAGCAACTGATCCGGATCGTTTTCCGCACCTTGCAACTCCGAGATGATCACGGTCCGCTCCGACTCGACGTCGGCCGGCTCGTACAACCCATTGGACATCCGCTCCGCTTCGATGAAGAGCATCTGGTCGAACGCATCCATGCTGGCGGTCTCGAGATAGGTCGTCTGGTCGATCCAGGTATACCCATTCCACATACCGCCGAAGCGCTCGACGATGGCCTTCATGTCGTCGCGAGGGATATTGGCGGTTCCCTTGAAATTCATGTGCTCGACCCAATGGGAGGCGCCCGTACGACCGGGCCCTTCGTCACGCGAACCCACGCGATACCAGCACCAGACCGACACGAGGGGCGCCGTATGCACCTCTTGCACGAGCACTTTCAGACCGTTGTCGAGACACGCTTCGCGCACCACGGGGGCAGCGAGCAGGGTGTCGTAAACCGCCATTCGTCCATTATATAAGCCACCGTTCTGCCCAAATCCCCGACGAGTGGCAGCTCGACCAGACTAAAAATGGCCTGAATCCGCGTGTTTTGATGGCCTGAGGCTTGCAGGATGGTAGTGACTGTCAATCGAGGCTCAGGGCAGGGACTGCCCAGCCATAAACGACAACCGTGTTTTAGGAGGCAATCAAATGTTCAAGCGGACGATTCTCGCCATCGCCGTCGCGGCGCTGACGCTCCCCGGCCTTGCTCAGGCGCAGGAGAACGCCACCCTCGTGCTGCGCTCCGGCGAGCGCGTCAGCGGCCAGCTCATCGACTTTGGCGGTGTGGGGTTCACGATTAAAGTCAACGGGCAGGACCGCCAGATTCCGACCAACGACGTCTCCGTCATCGACTTCACCAGCGGCACGATGAGCGATGCCGACTGGGCGAAGCTGAACGCCGGGGAACAGCTCGTATGGTTGAAGAGCGGGCAGACGGTCAACGGCCAGCTGTATGACATCAGCGGCACTACGCCGCTGAAGATTATCTTCAAGACCAGCGGCGGCGACCGTGAGTTCTCCTCGGCGGAAATCGGGCGCATCGTGCTCTCGAGGCCTGCCAGCACCGCCGTACCGACGACCGGTGTGAAGGTGCCTGACGGCCAGGGCATCGTCGTGTCCGCGCAGCAGCAGTGGACGCCGACCGGGCTCACCGTACGTAAAGGCGAAGTGATTACGTTCACGACGACCGGCGACGTGCAGTTGAGTACCGACGCCAGCGATCTGGCGGGGTCGGCCGGGTCCAAGACGGGACGCAACGCGCAGTCGGCGCCCATTCCGGGCGCGCTCGCGGGTGCTCTGATCGCGCGCATCGGCAACGGCCGTCCGTTCCCGATTGGTGACCAGACCTCGGTGCCGATGCCGGAGTCAGGTCAGTTGTTCCTCGGGATCAATGACGACGATCTGAACGACAATCAGGGTGGATTCCGAGTCGACGTGAAGCGGGCGAGCCGCCGGTAACCGCGCGGCATCGCGCCAGGATCGGGCCGGTGTCCCCTCTGGGGCGCCGGCCCTCTTTTTTGTACTAGAATAACGAGATACCCATGGCGGATTGGAAAGACACGTTGAATCTCCCCCGGACCGAGTTTCCGATGAAGGCGAACCTCCAGATCGCCGAACCGCAGGCGCTCGCGCGATGGGCCGAGATGGGCCTGTACGAGCGGATCCGGGAGCATCGCGCCGGTCGCCCCCGCTTCGTTCTGCACGACGGCCCTCCGTACGCCAACGGCAAGATCCACATCGGTCACGCGCTCAACAAGATCTTGAAGGATTTCGTGGTCAAGGCGCGGACGATGGAGGGCTTCGACGCGCCGTACGTGCCGGGGTGGGACTGCCATGGATTGCCGATCGAACTGAACGTGGATCGGGAGCTTGGATCGAAGAAGCGCGAGATGAGCGTCGCCGACTTCCGGCGGGCCTGCCGCGCGTACGCCGAAAAGTTCATCGCGCTTCAGCGGGAGGATTTCCAGCGGCTTGCTGTGTTCGGCTCCTGGAACGAACCGTACCTGACGATGAACTACAGCTATCAGGCGGCCATCGTACGGGCGCTCAGTGCATTCGTGGCCAGGGGCCTGGTCTTCAAAGGGCTGAAGCCCGTCCACTGGTGCATCCACTGTCGGACGGCGCTTGCGGAAGCGGAAGTCGAGTATACGGACCACGCGTCGCCGTCGATCTTCGTGGAGTTCCCTGTGGCGGCGGAGGCTTCGGCTGAGCTCTTCTCACGCGTTCCAGAACTCGTCGGCCGCACGGTCTCCGTCCTGATCTGGACGACGACCCCGTGGACGATCCCGTCCAATCGTGCGATCGCCTTCCATCCCGATTTCGACTATGCGGCGTTCGAGGTCGACGGGCGAGCTGTAATCATGGCCGACGCGCTGGCGTCACAGGTTGCCGCGCAAACAGGGAAAGTGCTGGGACCCGCGGTTGCGCGGTTCAAGGGAGCGGTCCTCGATCGCGTTCGATTCCGTCATCCGTTATACGAGCGTGATTCGCTGGGCGTACTGGCCGACTACGTGACGCTCGAACAGGGCACCGGAGCCGTCCATACCGCCCCGAGTCACGGCGCTGATGACTTCAACACCGGAGTTCGGTACGGCCTCGACCTAACGGTTCAGGTGGGGCCGAGCGGGCGCTTCACCGATGACGTCCCGCTGTTCGGCGGTCTGCGGGTGTTCGACGCCAACCCACGGATCGAGCAGGCGCTGGCCGACAGCGGGCGTCTCTGGCACCGGGAGACATTCCAGCATTCGTATCCACACTGTTGGCGGTGTCACCACCCGGTGATTTTCCTGGCAACCTGGCAATGGTTCATCCGGATGGACGACGCGCCAGGAGCTGAACCCGGGGCGCCCACGCTCCGGTCGCGCGCACTCGAGGAGACCGCCGCTGTCGCGTGGTATCCACCGGCAGGCGGAGACCGGCTGAAGGGCATGATCGAGAGCCGGCCGGACTGGTGTATCTCGCGCCAGCGCACGTGGGGCGTGCCCATTCCTGCCGTGACGTGCGTGAAGTGTCGTCGCATTGACCTGACGGTGGAGCTCGCACAGCGTGCCGCCGCGGTGTTCGAGGAGTACGGTGCGGACGCCTGGTACGAGCGGCCGCTGGAGGATTTCCTGCCGCCGATCTATACCTGCCCGGACTGTGGCGGTCACGAGTTCGAGCGCGAGCGCGACATCCTGGACGTCTGGTTCGACTCGGGCTCGAGCCATCAGGCCGTACTCGAGCCACGGAGCGATCTGTCGTGGCCCGCTGACGCGTACCTCGAGGGCAGCGATCAGTTCCGCGGCTACTTTCAGAGCTCGATGTTCGTGGGCGTCGGGGTTCGCGACCATGCGCCCTACCGCCAGGTGGTCGCCCATGGCTTCGTCGTCGACGAGAACGGCCGCAAGATGTCCAAGTCGCTGGGCAATGTGATCGCGCCGCAGGGGGTCGTCGACAAAAGCGGCGCAGAGATCCTGCGCCTGTGGATCGCGATGGTCGACTACCGTGAGGACATCCGGCTCGGAAGGGAAGTGCTGGCGCGTGTGGTGGAGGCGTACCGCAAGATCCGCAACACCTGTCGGTTCCTGCTCGCCAACCTGTACGACTTCGATCCGCGCGACGCCGTCCCGACGGCGGAGATGGACGAGGTGGATCGGTACGCGCTCGCACAGTACGCGACGGCTGCCGGCGCCGTGCTCGACGCCTACCGCGACTACGATTTCCCGGCGATTGCGCACACGCTCAATCAGTTCACCAATGTCGATTTGAGCGCGTTCTATGCCGACGTGTCCAAAGACCGGCTCTATACATTTCCCCCGGGATCGCCCGAGCGCCGTTCGGCGCAGACGGCCATGTACACGATCGCCGACGGACTGTCGCGCCTGGTGGCTCCCATCCTCCCCGTGACGGCAGATCAGATGTGGACCCATCTGCCCGGCCGCCGCGAGGATTCCGTCCATCTCGCAGAGTTCCCCGCACAATCGTCGCTCGAACGGCTGATCGATGCCGAGCTCGTGGGGCGCTGGCACGGACTCATCGCGGTCCGAGACGAGGTGAACCGTTCCCTGGAGGTCGCGCGGCAGGAAAAGATCATCGGGAACTCGCTCGGCGCGCGCGTGAGCCTGCAGGCGTCAGGCGCGACGGCGGCGTTGCTCGCTCGGAACAGAAAGGACCTGCCGATGCTGTTCATCGTGTCGCAGGTCGAGCTCGACGAGCGGGACGGGGCTGACAGCCTCCACGTAACGGTGACCCGCGCGGAAGGGGAGAAGTGTCCCCGATGCTGGCGCACCGTCGAGGCCGTATCGACGGCTCCTGAGACCGAAGGGTTGTGCGATCGATGCCAGGAGGCCGTGGCGGGACTCGCCGACCGGATTGCCGGATGACCGGCGCATGAACGACGTTTCCCAGCACGCTCCGCCGCCGCCGGCGCCGCCCGCCCTACTCACGGCCTCGCGAACGTACGCGCGGCCCATCGAAATCGCCACGATCGTGTCCGTCGTCGGCATGGATCAGCTGACGAAGGCGATCGTCCGGAGCGCCCTGCCGCTGCATGATAGTCTCGACCTCATCCCCGGCGTCCTCGACCTCACGCACGTGCAGAACACCGGCGCGGCGTTCGGCCTCCTGAACGCCGTGGACTTTCCATACAAGCCGCTCGTGATGATCGGAATTGCGGCGATTGCCCTCGTGGCCATCGCGGCCTACGCGACCCAGCTCGGGTTCCACGAACGGCTGGCGCGAGTCGGACTTTCCCTGATTCTGGGGGGCGCCTTCGGTAACCTCATCGATCGGGCGGTGGCTGGCCACGTGGTCGACTTCGTCGATGTGTACTGGGGCACGTCCCATTTCTGGGCCTTCAACGTGGCGGATGCGGCGATAACGATCGGAGCGATCCTCGTATTGCTCGACATGATCAGGCCGGGACGACAACATGCATCCCATTCTGTTTGAGATCCGCGGGTTTCCTGTCTTCACGTATGGCGTGTTGCTCGCCGCCGCGTACTTGCTGGGATTGCAGTTCGCACTGTGGCGCGCC